>JANNWK010001005.1:0-6144 GCA_031408355.1 Myxococcales bacterium | reverse complement strand
GACCGCCTTGCGCGCCCTTGCCGCCGCTGGCTCCGCCCGTGGCCTTGGTGCCGCCCGCCAGGGACGTGTCGTCGCTGCCTCCAGCACTCGAACCCCCCGCCGCCATACCGTTCTTGCCCGCGCTGGCGCTACCCGCCTGCGCTTGGGATTCCGAACTGAACAGGGCCGAGTCCGGCCTGCCGCCGCACGCAGCCAGCAGCGTCCACGAGACTAGACCGCAAGCCCAGTTCGTCTTCGTCATCGTGTGAAGCGTGACACCATGGGCGCAGCAGCTCAAGTGAGGTGTTGCGCGGTGTCTTGCCCACCTTCGCCTCCTTCGTGCGCAGCGCAGCAGTCATTCGCGTCGTCGAGCTACGTCGACGCTCAAGCGTTCGGGCCGCATCGCACATTTCCAGTCGCGCGCTGGAGCCAGCGCTCGCGCGCTAGCCTGCGGGCCGCAACTCCCGCTCGAGATCAGCCCAAGTGAAGGTCTTCATGAGCCCTGCTTGCTCGACGGCAAGCGCTCCGGCCGCGCAGGCATAGCGCGTTGCTTCGGCCACGCTGTGGCCTGTCAGGAGCGCGACGAGGAGTGCGCCGCTGAAGTTGTCACCCGCGCCAGTGGGGTAGCGTTCGACCGCAATTGGCGCGTCGATCTTCGTCCCGCCCTTGGCGAAATCGTCACGGAGAAAGCTGCGGGCGCCGGCCGCGCCCTGCTTGAGGATGATGCAGGAAAGCCGTGGGCCTTGGGCGAAGGCCGCGGCGCAGGCAGCTTCCAGGGAATCCTCGGCCGTCAGGAACTTCAGCTCGTCGCCACTGGGCAGTAGGTGGGTGGCGCGCGCCAGGACCGAGCGCGCTTGTTCGCGGGCTTGCTCGGGACGCGCCATTTCCAGTCGGAAGTTGGGATCGAACGTGACGAGGCAGTCCGGATTCTGCTCCAAGGCCAGCGAGAGTGCGTCGAGGCACGCCTGGCGCAGCCGGGCGTCGAGCGCGAGCGACGAACCGCTGAGGTGAAGGGCTCGCACCTTCGTGAAGTAATGGGGGCTCAGTTGCGCTGGGCCGAGCTCCGTCGCCGCACCCGCGGAAAAAACGAAGGAGCGGGAGCCGTTTCGATTGAGCTGCACGAAGGCGACGCCCGTCGCGTGTGACGACGAGCTGGCGAGGTAGTCTGTGTTGACCGAGTCGGCCTGCAGCTTCGCGCGCAGCACCGCACCGAAGGCGTCGTCGCCGACGGTGCCGACGAAGCCGACCGCTAGGTCGTGGGCGGCCGCCAAGCGCCCGGCAGTTGACGCGACAATCGCGGGCGCCCCGCTCGGAAATGGGCCCTCGTAGTGGCCCAGGCGATCATGCGGACAATCCAACTCGCTGCGCACCAGCTCGACGAGCGCCTCGCCAATGCAAATAAGCTGTGGGGATATGCAGGTCACCAGAGAGCCGTTCGTGCGGGCGCTACTCCGCCTTGCCGACGACCCTGATCTTGAAACCGAGCTCCAGCGATAGCGCGACCATTTCTTCGAAGACGTCACCGTAGGCGACGGCCACGTGATTCGAGAGGTAGTGGGCCATGAGCGTGTCGCGTGTCATGCCCAGGTCGGCAGCCATGAATGGCCACTCTCGGGTGGTGCCGTTCCACCAAGTGTCGCGCACTTCAGGCGGCAACTTCACGACCTCGCCGCGTCCGATGTCCATCCAGAGCTCGTCCTGCTTGATGTAGCTGCGGGCCCAGGTGATCTTGCCCGGCAGGCTCTCGCCGGCCAAGGTTCCGCCCGGCGTCGGGAAGTAGATCTTGGGCTGGCGGTAGGAGTGGGCTCCTTGCAGAGACTCGGGCTCATGGTTGAAGGCGTACGCTCCGCACGAGCCCGAATTGAGCAGGACCCAGAGAAAGCGTCCGTCGTGCTCAGCGCCCCAGCGCACATCGTGAAACATGACCGCCTGGTGCAAGCCCTTCTTCGCGAGCAGCCGCTTCATCAGTTCCATCGGGATGGCGTTGCCTTGATCGGCCTCGGTGGCCGTTGCCACGGTGTCGCCGTTCGACTCGGGACGGCACACGGAATTCAGCAGGCCCTCGGCCAGATCACTGGGTGGCCTCAGTGGGATCAGGCCCAGTTGATATTGCCAGCCGATCACGTCGCACTTGAACTCGCGCTGTAGGTCAAGCGCCACCAGGTAGTCGCGGAGCTGTTCGCGACTGGAGGCCTCGTCGAAGTCGTCGGCGCCGTTCTCTTTCCAATGAAACTGTAGGCCGCGATCCAGCACGAACTTGAGGGCGTCGTCGATGCGCTTCGCGTCGATGCGCCGGCCCCGGTCGATGATCCACGCTTGGTCGACTTTGTGCTCGGTAAAGCCGTGACGATTGAGCAGCCGGGGCCCGAAGTAGCCGTTGATCATGCCCATCGACGTGTCGCCGAGCATCAGCAACAGCACGCGACGAGCCTCGATTTCCTTCTTCACTTCACGCGCGATGAGCGTGGCCTGGCGGCTGATGGGCGCGCTGTAGAACAGCTCGCTTTCGTCGTAGGCAATCTGCCCCGAGTCGCACCACTCAGAGAGTCGATCCATGAAGGTAGCGTCCGCTGTCCAGTCGGCCGCGTCCGTCCAGGCGCGCGAGAACGGGCGATTCACGCTTTCAAGGCAGGCGCCGGTGTTGAGCAGGCCCACCAAGCCCGGCCATCGCCCCGAGAAGTTGCTGGCTAAGAGCAAGGGGTTGTCCTTGCCCACCACGCCGTCGGTCGTGTGCGGCCCGTACACCCAGTGCGTGTACACACCCACCATCGGGTCGTCGATGCCCGAAAGCTTCTCGATGGCATGGTGGGGCTTCGACAGAAAGCCTTCCACCAGGTAGGGAGCTCGGCCGAGCTTCTTGAGCGCCCGCATCAGCTGCTCGGTGGTGGCCTCGACCGTGGGCTGCGCCAGCTGGTTGGGGATCTCTCTCGCGTCACCGGGCCAAAATACTGCCACGCGCTTCTGCATCTTCGGTTTTCCTTGGGCTCTCGGCGTTACTTCGCCGGCGCGCTCTTCATGCTGCGGAGCGCGTAGATATTGATGACGAGGGCAATCAGCAGGATGACGCCGCGCACCCAAAGCCGTAGGTAAATATCGAGCTGAAGCTGGTTGAGACCGTTGTTGAGCACTCCGAAGATGAGCAGGCCCATCGCGGTGTTCTTGATTCCACCCTCGCCGCCAAAGAGCGAGGTGCCGCCAAGCACGACCGCCGACACGCTGTCGAGCAGCATGTCGTCCAAGCCGTAGCTCTGGGCGCTGCCCAAGCGCCCTGTATTCAGCATCCCCGCCAGCCCGGCGCAGAGGCCGCAGATGGCCAGACAGCCGGCCACCACATTCTTGGTGTTGATCCCGCTCAGCCGAGCCGCTTCGCGATTGCTGCCGGTCATGTAGATGTACCGGCCAAAGCGCGTGTAGGTCAAAACGATGTGGCCGATCACAAGCACGACGACGCCGGTCAGCACCACGACCGGCATGCGCCACGGATCCGTGTCGCCGATATAATCCCCGCCTAGGTACTTGAGGGTGTCGGGGATCGTGTAAACGATGTTGCCTCGGGTGATGTACTGAGCCAGGCCCGATGCGATTTGCATGCTAGCCAGCGTGGCGACGAAAGAGGGCAGTCCGACGCGGGTGGTGGTCCAACCGTTCAGAAGGCCCATGCCGGTGGCTGCCGCCGCGCCCGCGAGTAGCGCCACGGGCCCGGGTAGGCCCACCGCGCCGAACAACACCGAGGAAATCACGCCCGTCATCATCGAGACGGCGGCAATGCTTAGGTCGATTTCCGCGCACAAGAGCACGAACGTCACGCCCGTCGACACCACGGCTAGCGTCGCGACTTGAGCCAGGATGTTTCTGAGGTTCACCAGCGCGAAGAAGCTGTCGGTGGTGGCTCCGAAGAACACGACCAAGACCACCAGCGTGGCGAAAGGGGCCAAGTCTCGGGCGCGTTGTTTCGCCCAAGCCAAGCCCAACGCCCACGCCGGCTTGCCCGTATCGGTTGCTCGAGTCTCGCTCATCTGGCTCCGCTGCTCCTCAAAAGTTCTGGTCTGAGAGAAAGTAAGTAGGCGCCCTCAGGCGTTCGTCATCAGGGCTTCTTTGGTCAGCGCGCTGCCTTTAAGCTCGGCGGTGATCCGGCCTTTGCGCATGACCAACGCTCGATCCGCCACGCTCAAGATAGCCTCGGGCTCGGTCGTGACCAGCAAGATGGCCACGCCCTGTTCACGCAGGCGCCGCACGATAGAAATGACCTCTTCCTTGGCGCCGACGTCCATGCCCCGCGTTGGCTCGCTCAGGATGAGCACGCGCGGTGTTTGCGTGAGCCACTTGGCTAGCACGACCTTCTGTTGATTGCCGCCACTGAGCGCCCCCACCGGCAGCATGGGCGAGGGCGGCCTCACGCCGACGTTCTTGATCTGATCCTTGGCGATCGAAAGCTCGCGCGTCTCCTTGAACCAGAAGGGCACGAGCTTGCTGAGGTGCGCTATCGTGATGTTCTTGAAGATCTCCTTCTGCAGCATCAGGGCGCTGCGGCGATCTTCCGGAACGAAGGCGATGCCGGCGGCCCTGGCGCGGGTGGTGTTGCCCAAGTGGAGGGGCTTGCCGTCCAGTAGCAACTTGCCCGAGTCGGTGGGCTCGGCCCCGAACAGGCAGCGAGCGAGCTGCGTCTGGCCCCCGCCCATGAATGCGAACAGTCCGAGGATCTCGCCCTTCTTGAGCGACATCGCGATGTCGCTGAAGGCTCCCTGCTTGGTCAGGCCCTCAGTTGTGAGCACATCCTGCTTGGGCGGCGCGTCCTCGTCCGAGTGCACTGCGCTGCTGGTTTCATACAGCGGCTTGAGCGTTTCGGCGTCGCCACCGATCATGAACTCGACCAGCTCATGCTTGCTCGACTGCTTCGAGTTGAGCGCGGCGATGTGTTTACCGTTCTTGAAGACCGTGATGCGGTCCGTCACTTCCAGGACGTCGTCCAGGAAGTGAGAGATGAACACCATCGTCTTGCCTTGCGCCTTGAGCGTGGCCATGAACTCGAAGAGCCGGCGCGTTTCGGGGGGCGACAAGGCCGAGGTTGGCTCGTCCAGGATGATGCACTGTGCGCCGCTGTAGATGACGCGCGCGATCTCTACCAGCTGTTGATTGCCTACCGGCAGCGCGCCCATCGTGAGAGTGACGTCGATATCTAGACCGAGCGCGCTCATGTGTTTCTGCGCCTCGCGGTGCATCGTCTTCCAGTCGACGAGGCCCCACTTGGTGGGCAAGTGCCGGCCGAACATGTTCTCCGCCACCGTGAGATGCTGGAACGTGCTGAGCTCCTGGTACACCATGCCGATGCCGCGCGCCTGGGCATCAGCCGGCGACGAAAAACGCACGACCTCACCCTTGAGCCGCATCTCGCCGTCGTAGTCGCCGTAGACGCCGGCAAGGATCTTCATCAACGTGCTCTTGTCGGCGCCGTTCTCCCCGACCAAGCCGTGGACTTCGCCTGCCTTCAGGTCGAAATCCACGTTGTCGAGCGCGACCACGCCCCCGAAGCGTTTCGAGATACCACGGAGCGTCAGGAGCGACTCGGTCACAGGCAGGCTGCTTTCGGCTGGTGTTTGGAGTTCAGCGGGACCGCTCAGAGCAGGAAGAACTCTTCCATGAAGGCCACGCCGTCGGCAATTTCCTTGGTGACGACGGGCCCGTCGATCTGAATGTACTTCGGGATCTTCTTGTTGCCCGTCGCAGCCAAGGCGCCAATCACCAGGGCGCCCCAGTGAATGCGTGCCGAGGAGTTGCGGACCGTCACCAGCAGTCGGCCGTCCTTAACCGCCTCGATGGCCTCAGGCATGGCATCGACGCTGCCGAGCTTGACCTGGCGACCGGCGTTCTTGATCACCTTGGCGGCAGCTAGCGCCATGTCGTCGCTGTGAAAGAAGCCCGCGTCGATCTGCGGGAACTTGACCAGATAGTCCTCCCACAATTTGGCCGTCTTGTTGACGTCCCAATCCGCGGTGTCCTCTGACAAGAGCTTGATGTCGGGGTAGCGCGCGAGCGCCTTGTGAAAGCCCTTGCCTCGACGCTGGGCGCCGCTGTGCCCGAGCGCGCCCTGGGTCATGATCACGTTGCCCTTGCCGCCCAGCGTCTTGAACAGTTGGTCGCTGACCATCTCGGCCATGGCGATGTTGT
>JANNWK010001004.1:0-2722 GCA_031408355.1 Myxococcales bacterium | reverse complement strand
GGCGCTTGCCGTCCTTGGTGCGACCGTCGATCACCAGCCGACCGTCGCTGAGCGGTGGCACCGGCGCGAACATGCTCCAGCCCTGAAACAGCCGGGGGTACTCGATGATTGCGTCGAACGCCGCTGGTCGGTGCTCCACCTTCAACCAGCGCGGCACGGCGGCGTTCTCTTTCAGAACTTGCGTCGCGCTCACGACCAGCAGCAGCGCCACGGCCCGCACCGCACACCAAAGCTGCCGCGCCGGAGCGACGGGCAGCGCCCTGGCGTCGGCCTCAAGCGGCAAAGCGCCGAGCCCCAACGTGTCGTCCAGCGACGCGGGGCTGGTCGCAAGCTCGGAGAGCCGCCGCTCCCAACGCTTTCTCAAACCAAGGCGCCCAAACAGGCGGACGGGCCAGCTGCCGAACCAGAGCGCGGCGGAGATCGCCAAGAGCGCGGAAAATCCGGCCTCGACCCGCTCCCCCTGGCTCACGGCCAAAGTCTTCTTGGCGCGCTTGGGCGTCTCCTGGTCGAGCGCTCGGTAGCTCACGAGGCCGAACGCATCCAGGCGCTTGACCACCCTGCAAAGCAGGAGCGAGGCGCCACTCCCTGGATCGAAGTGAATCGTGCAAGGGGTCGCCTGCCGGCTCCTGCGCTCGGCTGCCCACTCCCAGGCCCGCGCCGGCACGAAGACCAGGAACACCACGACCATCGCCCAGGAGAAGGTCCCAAGCGCCAGGACCGCCTCGATCGAAACGTGGAGCACGATCACAAGAACCCAAGCGATCATCCGGGTGAGCTGGGGCTTCCAGGGCAGGATAAGGAGAGCCGCCACCGACCCCTCCATGACCAGCGTGGCGTAGGTCATGACCCGCATGCCACCGAGCGGCAGCGCGTCACGCAGCCAGGTGCCGAAGCCGGTGGCGAGCCGGCTCTGCTGCAGGAAGTAGTAGACCGCCGTGCCATCGCGCCAAGGTGCCCCCGTCTTGTGCACGGTATTGAAGAAGTAGATGACGGTCCACTGCAGGACCAGCGCTGCGACGGCGAGGGACGTGAAAGGTAGCGCGGCCTCGGCCCGGTCCTCCCGATCCGAGAGCGAAAGTGCCGTGGTTTCCCGGCGAGAGCGCAGCGATGCAAGCAAGGCGTCGACGCTGAACCGCCTCCCAAGCGGCAAGAATGCGGTCCAGACCAGGAGCAAATTGAGAACAACGGAGCCACCGTTCTCGAGCACAAGGTTGCGGCTATTCAGGCTGGTGAGCAGCACCAGGCTCAGCAGCTGCATCAAGCGCGTCCGGTAGCCCGCGACGAGCAGCAGGCAGACGCCCAAATGCACGAGCATCAGGAGCTTCACCTCGGTCTCGGTACCGAAGGCCAGGTAGACCGAGAACAAGTGCTCCGTCATCGGGCGGAACAACGCGAAGTGATTGGGGAGCCAGCCTGCGTTGGACAGGTGCGCCTCGACCTCTGGGAAGCGCCGGGCGACATCCGCGAACAGCAGCCATCCGAAGGCGATGCGAAACAGGCCAAGCGAGCGCGGATCCGCAGAGCCGTAGCTCTGCGCCAGAAATCGCCAGTAGCGCGTCACGGCCCGGCTCCCGCCCGCTTCGGCTTGGCCAGCCACGGCTTGGCGCCGGAGTCCTTGACCAGGCCATGGCTGATGAGCCGTTCAGGCGGTAGCACGACCCCGCGCTTCTGCCCCGGCGCAGGCGACTTGTCTTGGATCCACCAGACATCGAAGCTGACCAGTTCATCCTTGGGGCGCCCACGGTAGATGTGTTGATTCATCAGGTAGGTGCGAAGAAACTGGCGGCGCGCCTGGTTGTGGGGCCAGCGGATGTGGTTGTTGTAGTCGCACCATAGCTGGTCATGCCCCCAACCCTGCTTTGACTCGGGATCGAACACCGGCGCTTCGCCCGTGAACGGGTCGAGCTTTCGCCCGTCGACGCTGCGGCCGTCCACGACAAGTCGACCGTCGTCATACGGCGGCTCGGGCGCGAACATCCCCCAACCTTCGAACATGCGCGTGTAGCCGATGAACTGGGTCATCCACTCCGGGCGTTTGAGCTGCAGGTGCCGCGAGAGAAACGGGTTGGCTTTGACCACTTCGGTCGAGAGCGCCACCATCATCAACAGCACCATCGTCTCGCGGAGGATCACGCCCGCGCCCCGCGCTTCCTCCGCGGCGCGCCCCACGCCCGACCGAGCGCCCGGGGCGACGGCGAGCGGCGAAGCCACGCCGCAAGCACCGAGCCCGAAGAAGCTTGAGATCGCCAGACGATTGCGCGCGATCGCTCGATAGAGTGTCCGCCCAAGCTGCTGCAGGCCGGGCAGATACAGCCAGCCCGAAAGAACGATGCCCAGCGGGAGAGCCAAAAGCACGCGTCGCACCGCGCGTTCCTCCAGAAAGAATCGACCCTTAGCATCCACGACGACGACGCTCGTCTCGGTCAGCGCGGCTTCAAGCCCGGCGGGGAAGCGCCCGACTTCGTCGTTGCCCACGAAGCTCAAGCACCCGAACGGATCCAGCCGCTTGAGCAATCGGCAGGTCCACAAACAAATCCCGCAGTCGGCGTCGAAGATGATAACGAGCGCGCGCGCCGGACGACCGAACCAGGCCCGCAGCCAGCGCAGCTCCTGCTCCCCGAACAGCATCAAGAAGAACAGCACCATGACGTACGAGAACGGCCCCAGCCGAGAAAGCAGCGCGATGGATCCGTGGAGCCCCAGGGCGAGCAGGAAGGCCACG
>JANNWK010001003.1:0-2321 GCA_031408355.1 Myxococcales bacterium | reverse complement strand
GGCTTGAGTTTGGGTCGAGCCCTCTTGCCTTTGCCCCGACCTAAGTAAGGCTGCGCGGCCGAGGCGCCAAGGGTAGCTCGAGTTGCGCGCCCGGCAGGACTCGAACCTGCGACCGGTGGGTTAGAAACCCACTGCTCTATCCAACTGAGCTACGAGCGCGTGCGAGGGGACTCGATGGCTCAGGCGTGCCGGCACGTCAAGCTTGCAGAGCCAGCCCGGGCACGGGCGTTTTGGCGAAAGACGCCGGATCTGCGCCGGGAAATGCGAGTACCATTCGGGCCATGAGGGAATTGGCCGTAATCTCGCTGGTGAGCTTGTGCCTGCTTTCGTGTGCGGGGTCGGCGCCGCCGGCGGACTCGCCCGAAAGCGAGCCCCCGACTGCCGTGTCGCCGCCTGCTCCCGAAAAGCCGGTCGTGGTGGCGCCGGTCGCGGCTGAGCCAGCGAAGGCAGAGTCGCCGAAGGAGGAGGTCGCCGTCGCCGAGCCGCAGTTCCGGGAGGGCATGTCCGTGGAGGAGGCCATCAAGACGGTGCCGCAGGGGGCGGAGCGCGCGAACATTGACTCGGAGACGTTGGGCAAGCCGCTGCAGGAGTTCAGCGTGTACGAGCCGTGCAAGCCGGGGACAGCCAAGTTCAAGCTGCGTGTCGCGGTCTGGGACGGCAAGGTTGTGGGCGCCGACGTGAGCACCACGCCAAAGAACGAAAAGCTAACGGCCTGCATCAAGGACCGGCTGAAGACGCTCGCCTGGCAAGCCAAGGTAAGGTCCCTGAACGTGGTGGAGTACGCGTTCTGAGCACGCGCGAGGGCTCGGCGCTTCGCAGGAAAGGCTAGCTCACGCGATCGAGCGGGTCGAAGGCGCGGCTGGGGATGCTCTGCAGCTGCTCTGAGGTCTTGCCGAAGCGGCGCTCCTTGCCAGTGTAGACCTCAAGCGCCTCGATCAGCGTCGCAGCCGTGAAATCAGGCCACATGATCGGCAGGAAGAGCAGCTCCGAGTAGGCTGCTTCGAAGAGCAAGAAGTCGCTGACCCGGCTCTCGCCCCCCGTACGAATCAAGAGATCGACGTCGGGTAGGGTGTGGGTGGTCATCTGGCGGTGGAAGAAGGCCTCGTCGATCTCCTCGGGCAACACCAGCCCGGCGCGGGCCCGCACTGCCAGCGAGCGCGCCGCTTCAACGATGTCCTGTCGGCCGCCGTACGAGAGCGCCAGCGTGAGCGTCATCCGCTCGCCCTCTTTGGTGTACTCGACGAGCTCCTCCACGGCGTGACGGGTGGCCGTCGGCAGATCCTCGAGGTTACCGATCACGTTGACACGGATCCCATTCTGTCGAAGGTCGGCGCGTTCCTGGCGCGCAAACTCGACGAGAAGCTGCATGAGCGCCTCGACCTCGGGCCTCGGTCGCGCCCAGTTGGCGACGCTGAAGGCGTAGAGTGTGAGGTACTTGATGCCGAGGCGCGTGGACGTTTCGACTGCCTCGCGCACCGCGCGCGCGCCCTCCGCGTGGCCCTCTGCGCGATCGAGCCCGCGCGCTTGGGCCCAACGACCGTTGCCGTCCATGATGATGGCGACGTGGCGCGGGATGGAGGTCGTGGGGTGTTTGCCGTTACCGTTCGGTGAAGGTGCCAATGGGAAAGGAGCCTTGCTGCAGGAAGGTGCGGTCCGAATCGGACCAGAAGCTGCGCCACGCGGCCTTCGGGCCAGTCTGACTAGCAAGCTCCCACAGGTTCGGGGCCCGGGTGATGGAGCTTTGGTGGAGAATCGCGAAATTACGATGATTTTTCCAGCGTGGCGCGAAGACGAGCCGGCGGAAACCGAAGCTGGAAGACCACCTTGGGCGGGCCCGCCGTTCTTAAACTGGCTTCGCCGCCATGGGCTTCGGCCACAGCCCTGACGATGGCCAGACCCAAACCCGTCCCACCTTTGTCGGCTCGGGTGGTGATGAAGCGACGGAACAGTCGCTCCTGGATGTGCGGAGCGATGCGGCCCGGACTCGTGATGCTCAGCACGACCCACTCGCTGCCGCGTGCCACCTCCACCTCGACTCGAGCACGTGGCTCGGAGTGCACGAGCGCGTTGTCGATGAGGTTTGAAAGCGCGCGCTGCAGCCACAGCTCGTCCCCGTTGACGCGCACGTCTCCCTCCGACACCACCACGACCCGCGAGCGGTCGTCCCCGAGCGTGTCGAGGGTGCGGCGCGCCAATCGCGCGAGATCCGTGGGTTCGAAACTTTCGGCACCGCGCGCCTCAATGTGGGCCAGGCTGAGGAGTTCGTTCAGTAGTCGTTCGATGCGTTCTGTCGCTTCGCGGATGCGCTGCACGAAGTGGCG
>JANNWK010001002.1:0-2364 GCA_031408355.1 Myxococcales bacterium | reverse complement strand
CACTAGCGGAGCTGCGCGCGGGGCTGCGCGAGCGGCTCGAAAGCTCCGCGTTGATGGACAGCGAGCGCTTCGCCCGCAACTTGGAGGCGGCGTACCGGCGTGTTTGGCGGACGTGGTGCCAGGAGGCGTAAAGCCCCCGCGGCAAAGCGCATCACCAAGCCTTGAGGCCATCGCCGTGCGCCGGCGCGCTCGGAGCTGCGCTGCTCGCTTCGCGCGGAGGCGGGATCAAGCCATCGAGCACCACCGGCGTCAGCAGCGGCGGGCGACCGCGCGGCACCGTGGCCTCGCCGCCGGCGCGAGCCAGCAGGCCAAGGAGCGCGGCCGCGAAGAGCACGGGGATCAGCAGCGCCAGCCCCAGCCCAGTGCGCGGGCCGGTCACGGCGCGCCCTCCACGGTTGACTCGAGCGGGCTCGGTGGAAACGCGGCCTTGGGTCCCTCGCGCAGGCAGCGTTCGACGCCGGCCTGAAGCGGCGCAACGTCGAGCCCCTCGAGGTGCAGCTTGACGCCCAGCTCCTGGAGCAGTTGGCTGAAATCCGCCTCACCGTTGCGCTTCACGCCCACGAGCAAGCGGTCCACGCGGCCGAGCACCTGGGCAATCGGCAGGCCGCCACCCCGCCCCGCGTTCCAGGCGCGCGAATCGCTGCTGTTGCTCCGGTTGTCCCCCAGGACAAACAGCTCGCCGGGCTGCACCAGGTAAGTTCCGGGCAAGGTCGGTTCCGTGGCGGACTGCACCGTGAGGTACACTCGGTCTTCCAAGAACTCGAGCGTGAGCACGCCATCCAGCACGCCGCGCGCAGACAGGTACACGTAGCGACCCGCGCTGCAACTGGGCACGGCCCAACCGTTGATCACCGGCTGCCCGCCTCGCATGCTGATGGTGTCGCCGGGCAGCCCGATCACGCGTTTGACCAGCTGATCCGGAAAGCCCGGGCCAAGCTCTTTAGAGAACACGACCACATCGCCACGCCGGGGCAGGGTGGTTCCGCGCTCGAACGGCGCCAGCCCGTAGGCAAACTGCGACGTCAGCAGGTGAGCTCCGGGTTCGAGCGTCGGCAACATGGAAGCGCTGAGCACACGATGCGATTGGTAGAGGCTACTGCGCAGCGCGAGCGCGGCCGCCACCGCCACGACCAGGGCCCCCACCCACGACAGCGCCTGACGCAGCGACAGGGGCCCCGATGCTACGGCCGCGGGCAGCCAGCCCGGGGCTCCGGGAAGGCGCGGGCTCCAGTAGCGAAGCACGCCTGCATAAAACAGGAACAACCCGACCGCCACGGGGGCCGGCGCCAAGCTCGCCCAGCGCGCGGCCTCACCGACGAAGCCGCCCACTCCGCTGTTCGCAGGCGGGACGAGGTAGCGGTAGGTCAGCCCCGCCAAGAGCACAGGGAGGACGCCGAACCAGAGCGCACGAATACACTGGCTCGCTAGCGACCGCATCCGACCACGGCTCACTGCCGTTTCTGCCAAGGTAACGTCAGCCAACACTGCGGAACCCCTAGTCGGGCAACAGCTCGCACTCGTTGTAGCGAGGCTCGCGCGGCATCCCCGTGCCAATAAGATCGTTCAGGAACAGGAACACGGCGAAGCCCGCGTTGATGGCGCCACGGGCCGCCCAACGTTCCAGATCGGGGTAGGACGGCTGACCCACAGCATCGGTCAAGACCTTCAGGCGATTGGCGTCGACCAGAAACGGCGCCGGACATTCGGGGAGCCGGCTGCCGTCCGAGCCTCGCGCCTCGGCGAGCCAGGCGGCGGCGGTTGGACTGGCAGGGGCTCGAACGCACCAGGGCAAGTGATTCTCGACCGAGAGACTCGCGGCCACTCCCCCTAGCTCGGTGCCCACCGCCTGATTCGCCGGGTAGGCCGCTGACCAATACAGGTCCGCGGGCGAGAGGAAGAGGTTGGGCTCCCCTGAACTTGGCTCGATGACCGTTGCGACACGGAGCGGAGCGGCGTTCTCGAAGGTGCAAAGCTTCTTCCAGAGCTCGGCGTCACCGTTCGTCGTGATCAAGCCGCTTTGGTCATAAACGTGTTCTGTCTTGACTTGTCCGAGCAACTCGGGTTTGAAGTTGGCGTACCTCGTCCCGAGGCCCCCGACCCCCAGGCACAAGTTCTGGGCCACCTGAAGCATGTTCGCGCTCTTGCTTGACCCATTGAAGTAGGGCCGTTTCGTCCCCAGCACCTCGGTGTTTGAGACCAAGTCCAAGATGCTCTGGGGGATCCGAGTCTTGGTGCCGCCCAAGGCCATCCAGGCCAAGTACTGGGCTGCTTGGTCCTGGGTACCAAAGACGCGCTTCTGGTTCTCCCCGCCGCTCCCGGCGGGTCCAAACAGACCGTCACGGAAGTTTGCGACCCGGCCGGTGC
>JANNWK010001001.1:0-4785 GCA_031408355.1 Myxococcales bacterium | reverse complement strand
GCCTCGAGGCGCGCGCACGGTGTAGGTGAGTTGAAGCGTAGCCAGTGAATCGTCCATATGTTTCCGCGCTCAATCCACACGTTCGAGGGTCGATGTGCGGAAGGCTGCTACGCTCCCTGAGCAGGTCAGCCGTCGGCCGCGTCGATTTCGAGACCCGTAGTGACGAGCCACAGTTACCAGTGCTCCCTGAGCAGGTTAGCCGTCGGCCGCGTCGATTTTGTGACCTATTCTGTCCGCTTCGCGTGGTCTTTCTAGTCAGAGGCTGAAGACATGGCTGAACTCAATGCGCGTATTTTACAAGAAGTCGCAGCTTGCTTGCATGCGCCCGCTTGCTCGGCTGTCAGCCACGCCGCAGAGCAACCGGTGAATGCGCAAAATACGCGAGTGACGGGTTCGGGGCGCCGCATGTCGACGCTGTTGGCGGGCCTGGTCTGCGCGCTCGGCGTGTTGGCCTGCACGGGAGAGGAGCCGGGTCGCGGCTTGTCGGGAGCGGGCGGCCTCGCGGGCCAGCCGCCCGACGGTTTGGGGGGGACGGCCGGGGCCGTCGTTCCCGTCGACGAGAATCCGCTGCCGGCGGACGACGTTCCGGTCGACTTCTTCATCGATATCCAGCCGATCCTTGGCGACTACTGCGTCAGGTGCCACGGCGGCGTTCGCGAACTCCCGCTCGCGCCCAAGATGCCGCTCAACCTGCAGTCGCGAGAGCGCGCCGCGCATGTCTTGGGTCAAGCGGGCACGGCCGAAAGCTCGCTCTTGTACCTGAAGGTCATCAGCGAAGATGCGGGCTTGCGCATGCCGTTCGGTGCACCCGCGCTTTCGGCCGAGAACATCAACAAGCTCCGACGCTGGATCATCCAGGGAGCGCCCTGGCCAGAGCAATGGGCCTTCGCACCCGTCACCGCTCCGGATCCGGCGCAGGTGCCGGTGAGCGACGAGGCTTGGGTCCACACGCCCGTCGATCGCTTTGTGCTCAATCGTCTCGACAAGGCGGGCATCAAGCCTTCGCCGGAGGCCGATCCGACGACGCTGATTCGCCGCGTGTCATTGGATCTCACGGGACTCCCACCGACCCCGGCGGCGGTGGACGCATTCGTGAACGACGCCTCGCCGAACGCCTACGAAACCGTGGTCGACGGCTTGCTGGCCTCGCCCGCATTTGGCGAGCGTTGGGGCCGACATTGGCTGGATCTCGCCCGGTACTCCGACTCGGACGGCTACGAGAAGGACCTCTTTCGCAAGAACGCTTGGCGCTGGCGCGACTGGGTCATCGACTCGTTCAACAGCGATCAACCGTTCGATGACTTTACGATCGACCAGATCGCGGGCGATCTGCGGCCCGCTGCCACGCCGCTACAGGTCGCGGGAACTGGCTTTCATCGCCAAACCCTGATCAACCGCGAGGGTGGCATTGACCCGGAAGAGGACCGTACCAAGCGGGTCATCGATCGGGTCGCTACGGTGGCCCAGACTTGGTTGGGCCTCACGATGGGCTGCACCCAGTGTCACAGTCACCCCTATGACAACCTCAAGCATGAGGAGTTCTATCAGCTCGCCGCCTTCTTCAACAATGCTGACGACTCTTCTAACTACGAGGACATCTACAACCCAGATACGACGTTGACCGTGATGGTGCCGGCCAGCGGCAATGGACAGGGCGCGCCGGTTGCCACCGACGTTGTCACGGAGCGAGCGGCGCAGCGCCGGCCCACCTACCTGCTCCTCCGGGGCGATTTCTTGAGGCCGGACATGAGCAAGGACCTGCTCGGCGGCACGCCCGCCTTGCTCCCGCCGCTCATGCCGCGCGCTGCCCAGCCTGATCGGTTGGATCTGGCGAACTGGCTTGTCCGCGCTGACAACCCGCTCACGCCGCGCGTGGCGGTCAACACCATTTGGTATCAGCTGTTCGGTCGCGGCCTCGTCGGCTCGCTCGATGATTTTGGTGCTCGCGCCCAGTACCCCTCCCACCCAGAGTTGCTGGATTGGCTGGCTAGTGACTTTCGGACGAACGGCTGGAAGCGCAAGCGTTTCATCAAGCAGATCCTGATGTCGGCGACTTACCGCCAGTCGTCGGTGTTCCGGGCCGACGTTGCCATGCTCGACACCGAGAATGCCTGGCTGTCGCGCCAAAACCGGCTGCGCGTCTCCGCCGAGGTCGTCGCCGACATCAATCTTGCGGCCGCCGGCCTGCTCTCTCCGAAGATGGGTGGCCCGAGTGCCTTCCCGCCGCTGCCGGATGAGCTACGCAGGTTGGTGAATGGCTCCTACGGGAGCTTCAACTGGCCGGAGACGACCGGTGAGGATCGCTACCGCCGCGGCGTCTACACGCTGCATAAGCGGCTGGCCCTCTACCCGAATCTAGCCGTTTTCGATTGGCCCGCATCGGCGGCGTCGACGACCGGGCGCCTTCGAACCAACACGCCGCTGCAATCCTTGGCGACCCTGCACAGCACGCTGTTCGTGGAGGCCGGGCAGGCACTCGCCCGCCGCGTTCAAGCCGAAAATCCGGGCAGCCTGAGCGAGCAGCTCGTCTGGGCGATGCGGCTCGTTGTTGGGCGGGCACCTACGGATGCCGAGCTCACGGTCCTTCAGACGCTCTTTGCGGACCAAAAGGCGCTGTATGCCGCCGACGCTGCGGGCGCGGCCAGTGTGGTCGGCGGGTTCGCTCCCGTCGGCGTCCCCGCTGCGGATGCGGCGGCATGGGTCATGACCGCCAGCGCCATCTTGAACCTCGATGAAGCCATCAACCGGGAGTAGGACGATGCACCCCCTCGACGAATACAATCGGCTCAAGCGCCGCAACTTCTTGACCAGCGCCGCCGGCGGGGCGGGGCTGCTCGCTCTCTTGTCCTTGCTCAAGCAAGACCGTGTGCTTGCGGCAGGTCAGGTGCCGGGCGTGCCGAGCTTCGCGCCAACCGCCAAGCGGTGCATCTTTCTCTACATGGAGGGTGGCCCGTCGCAGTTCGACCTCTTCTCGTACAAGCCGACTTTGACCACGCTTTCCGGGAAGCCTCCGCCGGCGGCCGTGCTTGAGGGCAAGCGCTTCGCTTTTACGGATGCCAACTCCGCCGTGTTGCTCGGACCCAATCCTGCCCGGACTTTCCAGCAGTATGGGCAGAGCGGCATGTGGTTCTCCAACCTGGTGCCGAACATCGCCAAGCACGCTGACAAGATCTGCATGCTCAACGCGGTCGTCACCAATCAGTTCAACCACACGCCCGCGCAACTGATCGCCCAGACGGGTCACAGCTTGGGTGGCCACCCGTCGATGGGTTCCTGGCTCAACTATGGTCTGGGCAGCGAGAACGAGAACCTGCCCGGTTACATGGTCCTGAACTCAGCGGCCTTGGTCAACGCGGGGGTGACCGCCTGGGGTAGCGGATTTCTGCCCACCACTTATGGCGGCGTGCTGCTGCAGTCCACCGGCAACCCTATCTTGAACCTTGGTCGACCTGCTGGCGTCTCTGCCCAGGCGGAGCGGCGTCGTCTGGACGCGTTGGCTCAGCTGAACGGGATCCACAAAGACAAGCAGCTGGATCCAGACATCGCCGCCCGCATCGAGAACTACGAGCTTGCGTACCGCATGCAGACCGAAGCGCCCGAGCTCACGGATCTCTCTCAAGAGAGCGCGGCAACTTTGGAGATGTACGGTCTCAATCGGGCGGACCCGGACGTGCAGTATGCGGACGGCGCGCGCCGTCCGGCCGCGGGCGCGTACGCGACCTTCGCAAAACATTGCCTGCTGGCCCGACGGATGGTCGAAAAGGGCGTCCGTTTCGTGAACATATTCTTCGGATCGTTCGACCACCACAATGGGCTCGACACGGAGCTGCCGTGGCTGACGGGCGCCGTCGACCAGCCGATCGGGGCGCTGCTTCAGGATCTGAGTGACCGCGGCCTGCTCGACGAAACGTTGGTCGTATGGGGCAGCGAGTTCGGGCGTACGCCCATTGGCGAGACACGCTTTTCGCCGGCGACCGGGCGCGACCACCACCCGGACTCGTTCTCCATGTTCATGGCGGGAGGCGGAATCAAGGGTGGCCTGACGTACGGCGAGACCGACGAGATCGGCTGGGCGCCGACGAAAGATGCGACGGAAATCTCCGACGTCCACGCCACAATTCTGCGGCTGTTCGGCATTGACCACAATGCGCTGATCTACAAGTTCCGAGGGCTGGATCAACGCTTGACGCCGGTCACCCGCGAAGCCCACCCGATCATGCAGATCATCGCTTGAGCGTCTGCGGCTAGCAGGGCGGCGCTTCTGCGGCGGCAGGGCCGGCGGCTACAGAACGGAGCGCCTGGGGGCCAGCACTCAGGCAGTCGCCGGGGGCGTCAAGCATGGTCCATGCCGCAAGGCGCGAGATTTCTCAGTGGTGCGATTCCTGAGCAAGCCATACAGCGCCGGGACGTGGCCTCAGTAGCTCGAAGCGTAGGCTCTTGGCTGGGGTCGTCTGGCACGACCTGGCACACGCCCGGGCAAACGTGTCGCCCTCGAGAGACGGGTGCGCTCTACTCGAAACGCCAGTAGGAGGACGACGATGACATACCGCAAGATCAATTTCTCGCCTACGCAGGATACTGGGACCACGCGCCTGGGCGGCCTGCCCATGATTGCCAATCACACCGATTGGCCGAAGTTCCCAATGACCGGTCAGCCGCTGTTGCCGTTGCTCTCCATCACGGGGGATTTCCTGGCGTCCGTATTCCCGGAGTACACCCTCCCGGCGGACCATACCCTGACCGTGTTTACCGTTTGCGACCCGGCCAATTACGACACCCTCATCG
>JANNWK010001000.1:0-3160 GCA_031408355.1 Myxococcales bacterium | reverse complement strand
TTCGCCGAGCGCAACGCCGAGCTTGCGCGCGCCACCATCGAGCAGGACACCCAAATCGACACGCTCGAAATGGAGATCGATGAGCTCTGTTTGCAGGTGTTGGCGCGGCGTCAGCCGGTCGCCTCGGATCTGCGCTTCATCACGGCGACGTTGAAGCTGGTGACCGACCTTGAGCGGGTCGGGGATCTTTGCGTCAACATGTGCGAGCGCGTCGCGGAGCTGTGCGAGGACCCGGCCTATCCAAGGCAGGGTCCCATCCCGCGCCTTGGTGAGGCTGCTCAGGCGATGCTGCACGACGCGCTCGACGCCTTCGTGGCGGGCGACGCCACCAAGGCCGAGCAGATTGTCCAGCGCGACGACGTGGTCGATGCCTACTACGCGGAGCTCTTTCCGGAGCTGGTGGCGCACATGATGTCGGATCCCACGGTGGTTTTCCGGTCGACTCGGCTGTTGTCCATCGGCAAGTACCTGGAGCGCATTGCCGACCACGCCACCAATATCGGTGAGTTGGTCGTGTTCATGGTGCGCGGCCAAGACGTGCGGCACATGGGCCCTGCGCCTCTGGCCTAGGATGGTCGGGGCAGGGGCCGGCTCCCACTTCAGCCCTAGGCAGAAAACGCTCGCGGACTCGCCGGCCCGGCAGTAGGGATTGCTCGCATGCGCCGAGCCTCTGAGCGCCCGATCCCGGATGACGAGCTCACCGCAGCGGACCTGCGCGAAATCTGGCCGATCCTCTCGCTCGACGAACGGCTGCAGGGCTTTCGGGTGCTCCCCCGAGACGAGGCTGAGGACCTGCTCTTCAGCTTGCCCGACTCGGATCTGGCCAAACTCGTGCTTGCGCTCAAGCCCAGCGATCGGCGCTATTGGGTGCGGCTGCTCCCGCCTGACGACGTCGCGGACTTGGTGCAGGCGACGGCGGACGAACACCGCGAGGAGCTGCTGGCACTGCTTGACGAGCGTACTCGTCACGAGGTCAACGCGCTCTTGGCGTATGCGGAGGACGAAGCCGGTGGGCTGATGAACCCACGCTACGCCCGGGTTCGGGCTGACATGACGGTCGACGAGGCCGTGAGCTACCTCAGAAAGTTGTCCCGTCAGAGCCTTGGCACTTTCTCCTATGCCTACGTGCTTGACGAGCAACAGAAGCTGCTTGGGGTGCTCTCGCTGCGCGACCTGTTCGCTTCGGGCGGCGACCGTCGCGTGCGGGACGTGATGGGGACGGATCTGGTGACGCTACAGGAGAACGTCAATCAAGAGACGGTGAGCCGTGTTTTCGCTGAGACCGATCTCGTTGCTATCCCGGTGGTCGACGCTGAGGGTCGGATGAAGGGCGTCGTTACGGTCGATGACATTGTCGACGTGGTCCAGGAAGAGGCCACCGAAGATATCCAGAAGTTCGGCGGTATGGCGGCGCTCGACTCGCCCTACCTGGCCACGGGCTTCCTCGAAATGGTGAGGAAGCGCGGCTTCTGGTTGGCGGCGCTGTTTCTTGGGGAAATGCTGACCGCCTCGGCAATGCACCGCTTTGAAGGGGACATCGCGCGCGCCGTCGTTCTGGCCATGTTCGTGCCTCTCATCATCTCCAGCGGGGGCAACTCGGGGTCTCAGGCCTCCACGTTGGTGATCCGCGCTATGGCGCTCGGTGAGGTCGAACTCCGCGACGTGTGGCTGGTGTTGCGCCGCGAACTGGCGGCCGGCGCGGTGATGGGCGCGGCGCTCGGGGTGATCGGCTTCTTTCGCGTCGTGCTGTGGGAGCAGTTTTGGCCAACCTACGGCCCGCACTACATTGGCATCGGCGTGACGGTGGCTGCCAGCCTGCTCAGTGTCGTGTTGCTCGGTACCGTGACGGGCTCGCTCCTGCCGTTCTTGCTGCGACGGGTGGGGCTCGATCCGGCCAGCTCATCGGCGCCCTTCGTGGCCACGATCGTCGATGTGGCTGGGATCGTCATTTACTTCAGTGTTGCCAGCGCGGTGCTTGCGGGCGCGCTGTTCTAGCCCCGCTCACCGAAGAGTGCGGCCAACGCGCCCGGCGCGGCGAGGTCGTCAAAGGCGTAGGTTGCCCCGTGGCTGCGCAGCTGGTCCGCCGTGAACGAGCCGGTCCCGACGCCGAGCGATTCCGCGCCGATGCCCCGCGCGGCGTCCACGTCTTTCGGTGTGTCGCCGATGATCACGACCCGGCAGTCACTGAGCGGGCACCCCAGTTTCTCAGCACCGCGCTCGGCTCCGGTCCGGATGAGGTCGACTCGAATTTCGTGGTCGCTACCGTAACCGCCGAAGCTGAAGTGCTGAAATAGGCCCACCCGCTCGAGCTTCAGGCGCGCGCCCTCCAGGACGTTGCCGGTGCCGAGCCCAATGGCCATGCCGCGCGAAAAGGCCTGTTCGATGGCCTGGGGTACGCCCGGGTGGACCCGGTAGCCGTGCGGATCAGCGGCCAAGAGCTCGGCCTGTAGTTCCTCCAGGTAGATAGCCAAGAACGCGTCAATGGCTTCGACGGTGGGCGCAACGCCGATCGCCTGAAGTCCGATGCGGGCGATCAGTCGGTCCGTCAGGCCGTCGAAGCGGAAGCCCGAGCAGGCGTCTTCGCGCCCGTGGGCTCGGGCAAACGCCCGGTTGACTGAACGCCTTCCGACGCCGTCGGAGGCGACCAGCGTGCCGTCGATGTCGAATAGAAGGACCGTCGGCGACATCAGCTAGCTCCGCGAACTAGCTCGCCTAGTCGGAGGATGGCCGTTTCGATCACGCTTTCGCTCGGGCCGAATGAGAAGCGCACATGGTGGTGGAAGCGCGAGGCCCGGCCGATCCGGCGTTGCCCCGGATCGACGTCGAAGAAGTGGCCGGGCACCACGATCACCTGCTTTTCGAGGGCGCGACGGAACAGCTCTTCGCCGGTGTTCAAACCGGCTGGCAAGGCCGAAACGTTGCCCCAAACGTAGAACGTGCCCTCTGGTTCGCGCTCGATGCGCACGCCCAGCGCGCGCAGCCCGTCAACGAGCTTGTCGCGTTTCCTGCGGAAGGCGACGCGGATGGCCTCCGCTTCGGCGCGCGCGTGTTCGGCGGTCAGGACCTCGAGAGCGGCGTTCTGCATCGGACGCGAGCCGCCTCCGTCAAGGAACGAGCCGGCGCTTGCCATTGACTCAATGACCTTCTTGGGGCCGACGCT
>JANNWK010000999.1:0-5604 GCA_031408355.1 Myxococcales bacterium | reverse complement strand
CGCCATCGACGAGGTGCGGAAGAAGGCGCAGAAGTTGATCCACGAGGTGGTGGCGACTCCAAGCCAACTCGAGCGCTACATTCCGACGTATCTCGACCAGCTCGATTCGCGAAAAGTCGCCAACGAGATGGACGTGATCCTGAAGGGGCTCGCTTCCGACGACATTCAAGCGGTGGCGGAGGTCGAGCGCGAAGAGGTGGGCGGGGTCAGGGACTCCGACAACTCCATCATCAAGCTCGCCAATCAGATCGTGATCGACGGCTACCGGCGGGGTGCCTCGGACATTCACATCGAGCCGAATGGCAAGGAACGCACGGTAACAGTACGGTTTCGGATCGACGGCGACTGCGTGGCCTATCAAGAGATCCCGTCCAGCTTTCGGCTGCCGCTCGTGGCACGCTTCAAGATCATGGCGCTGCTCGACATCGCCGAGCGTCGCAAGCCACAAGACGGGAAAATCCGCTTCCGCGTGGGCGAGAAGCAGATCGAGCTGCGCGTTGCCACTATCCCGACCGTGAACAACAACGAGGACATTGTGCTGCGCATTCTGGCGGCATCCAAGCCGTTGCCGCTCGAGCAAATGGGGATGAGCCCGCTGGTGCTCGGGGATCTGAAGTCGGTTATCACCAAGCCCTACGGCTTCGTGCTCTGCGTGGGTCCCACGGGCTCCGGCAAGACCACTACCTTGCACTCGGCCCTTGGCTTCATCAACACCGTGGATATGAAGATCTGGACCGCGGAAGATCCGGTCGAGATCACCCAGGCCGGCCTGCGCCAGGTGCAGGTCAATTCCAAGATTGGTTTCACCTTCGCGCATGCCATGCGCGCGTTTCTGCGCGCGGATCCGGATGTGATCATGGTCGGAGAGATGCGCGATTTGGAGACGGCGGGCACGGCCGTGGAAGCATCGCTGACGGGTCACTTGGTCATGTCCACGCTGCACACCAACAGCGCGCCGGAGACCGTGACGCGGCTGATTGACATGGGGCTCGACCCCTTCAGCTTCGCCGACGCACTGCTGGGCGTGCTGGCGCAGCGCCTGGCGCGCGGTTTGTGCAAGCAATGCCGGCACCAGTATTCACCCGACAACGCTGAACTCGAGGAGCTGGGAGTCGCCGATGGGCAGGAGGCGTTTGCGGCCCTGCTGAAGCAGGAGCACCCGTTCGGGCTCAAGCTCTGGAAGAGCCCGGGTTGCTCCGCCTGTGGCGATTCCGGCTACAAGGGCCGCGTGGCGCTGCACGAACTCTTGGTGGGCAACGACAACCTGAAGCGCGCGATCCAGAAGAAGGCCCCCATCGACGACATCCGCAAACTGGCGGCCGAGGGCGGCATGGTCACGCTGTTGCAGGACGGCGTGCAGAAGGTGCTGGCCGGCCTTACCGATCTGAAGCAGGTGCTGGCCGTGTGCAGTCGCTAGGGCGCGGCAGTCGGCGGGATCGGGGAGGGGGAGGCGGCGGTCGACGAGGGCGGCGGCGGTGGGATGGAATGGAAGCGCGGCTCGCAGATGGCGGCGAGCGTGTCAGCCACGTGCTGCTGGGCCAGGCTGCCCGAGCCGCGCGGCGAGTGCTGGCGAACGTAGCGCGCCACGTCCCCAAGCGAGAGGAGTCCGACGATGACCCCCTGGGCGTCCACCACGGGCAGGCGACGAACCTGACTCCTGCGCATGATCTCCTCGGCGTGACCGAGCTCGTCGTCGGGCGAGCAGGTGCTGACCGAACGCGACATAGCGCTCTCGACCGTCGCGTCCTGCAGGTGCTTCCACTGCATGAACGCCGCCATTGAGATGTCGCGATCCGTCAGCATAGCCACGACCCTGCGGCCGGGGCCGCACACCGCCAGGCAGCCCACGTCCTTCTCCCACATGATTTGGGCGGCGCGCGCCAGGCTGTCGTCGGGCGAGCACACGTAAACCCGCTTGCGCATGGCGTCGTGAACGGGAGCCGTGGTGGGCCCGCTTTCGGGCAGATGACGCAGCATGAAATCGCGGAAGACGCGGGCGACCGAGATCGCAACGTCGCTGGCGCTGTCGCGCACGTTGCCGCTCTGCTGCTCGAGTGAACGGTCGAGCTCAAGCAGCCGCTGTTCGATGGCCTCCCATTGACGTTGGGCTTCCTTGCTCGCCAGATGCAGGCGCAGCCGCAGCTCATCGCGCAACGTTTGAAACTCGGACACTTCAGCTTCCGGCGACGGCGGCGGGCGGCGTGTGTTGCGCGTCATAGCCACCAATCCTGTCTGGAAGCGCCGGCTGCTGGCAATCCTGGCAGCTGACGCGCGGCAAATTCGCGGCTTGTTCAAGGCACGCTCGTGCCCGATCCGCCCATCTTCGCCCGCCAGATTTTTCTTGCAACTTGCTCAAGGGCTACGCAGTGAAACTCGCGATGACTCCGCTTCAAGGCTCCCGGAGCCAAGCGAAGACCTCGGCCAACTGCGCGTCAGCTCGGTTGCCATACCAGCCGTGATACGCGCACTCGAGCAGGAAGAAGCGGCTGCGGATGCCGGCCGTCGCCAGCGCCTCCGCGCCAGCGCGCATGTTCTCCGTGGTCTCGAGCTCGCCGCCCAAGATGGCGACCGCAGCGGCTCGAGCAAGTCGGGCGGGAGAGGCCCGCATCGGCGGACCGCCCAGTACGACGCGCGGGAACTCTTGCGGGTACTGTTCCGCCAGTCTCTCGGCGCGCTCCGCGCCTTGAGAATAGCCGAAGAGGATCGCGTCTCCGAGGGAGAGTGTAGCGCCGCTCCGCGCTTCGACTGCCGTAAGAGCGCGCTGGATGCGGCGGCGAATGGCGGCGGCACCATCACGCCACTTGAAGCGTCCGCCCGCGCAGGCCTTGTCCCCACGCAGCGCCAGTAGCGTGCCTTGGGAGCGCACGGCCTCTCGAAAGAAGTCCGCCGCGGTGACGTCTCCACACATGCCGTGCAGGTAGACGACCACGCGGGCGTCTCCGGGCTGGCCCGGCAGTACATAGACGGGCCGGTCCCCCGGGACGTCTATGTCGTCGCCGAGCGGCGCGTGGGTTGGGGCCGGCGGCGCCGTGCCGTCTTCGCGGAGCGCGGGGGTCGACGCACAGGCGGCGTTCAGCGTTGCGACCTCGGACGCCGCGGGCAGCGGCTCGTACTCATCCTCGCGCGCGCGCGCGACCGGCGGAGGAAGTGGAGCGGGCGGAGCGCGGAGAACGCGCGGTGCGGGAGCGACCGAGGGCAGCTCCGATACGAAGGCGCCGGGACGGCCACTGCTGCTGCTGCCGCAGTGAAGAAGAATCAGCGCTAAGCCGCACAGGCCAAGCCCAGTGATGGCGACCGGGAGCGGGCGCCTCATACGATACTGAGCGGCTCGCGATCGCACTTGGCGACATGAAGGCTCACGGCGCCGGCGGTTTCGACGCGCAGCCGCTCGGCCAGCCTGGGCAAGAAGCCGCGCTCGGAGTGGGAGTGGTCGCACAGCACCACGCTCGCGTCCTCTCTGCACTTGGCGCGCAAATCGTGGTGCCCTAGCTCGCCCGTCAGGTAGAGGTCGAAGCCCGAGAGCTTTTCGAACAGCGACCTGCCCGAGCCGGCGCAGACCGCCAGCTTGCGGATCACGGCAGGCGAACCGGCTGAAGCCGCGTGCGGCGAAGCGGCTGCGACCCTCACGTGGGCCAACCCCAGATGCGCTTTGATCTTGGCGACGGCGCTCGGCAGCGAGAGCGGCTGCGCCAGCGTGAGGCAGCGCCCCTGACCGAAGCGAGCGTCTTCAGCGTGAGGCAGACACGGCTGGCCGGGCCCTTCGCCGAACGCCTCCAGTAGCCAGTCGTTGACGCCTCCCGGGGCGGCGTCGAGCGCCGTGTGCGGCGAGTAGACGCTGATGCCGCGAGCCAAACAGCGCACGACGACGCGCTCCGCCGGCTCGGAGCTGCGGAGCCGCGAAAGGCCTCGGAAGATGGGTGGATGGTACGCGATGACCAGACCCGCGCCGCAGGCCTCCGCCTCGTCGAGCACGCTCTCGTCGAGATCGATCGTGAGCAGGGCGCGCTCAACCAGCGGCGGGCTAGCCGTGGGCGCCGCTGGCGCAGGCTCCAGCAGCAGTCCCACGTTGTCCCACGCCTCGGCGAAACGCAGGGGCGCGATGCGTTCCATGGCCGAAACGATCTCAGAAATCTTGAGCGACACGCCCGAATGTAGTGCCAGAGATCGTCGGCTTTCGGTAGGCTTTCCGGCATCGATGGCATTCTTTCGCTGGCTCTGGTCCTGGCTCGTGATCGTCGTTCCTTTTGGCGTGCTCTCGAAGAACAAGCCCCGTCATTTTCGGGAAATGCTCGGGGTCCTGTGGGAAAATCGCGGGCGCTGGGCGTACGCGCTGCGCATTTTGCGTCAGCTTTCGATCGAGCGTGTGGCGTCGTGACCGATATCGGCGCGGCTGAGGGCGGATTCAAGGCAGTGGAGGCGCTGCGCGTGGCAGGCGACGGCACCCGTCACTTGAAGCAGGACGAGGTCGCTGTCGAAGCGCCCTTCGAACTCCTGCTCGGCGACCAAGTGCTGGCGGTGACGATGCGAACCCCAGGGCACGACGCCGAGCTGACGGCCGGTTTCCTGCTCGCCGAGGGGCATCTCGCGGGTGGACAAGCGCTACAGAGCCCGGCGCGGATCGCGCGGCGTGGCACGCTGAGCAGCGCGGCGTGCGGCGTGTGCGGGCGCGACAGCATCGACGATCTGGTCGTTCGGCTGAGCCCGATTGAAGCGGAGACGCGCTTTTCCCAAGCCATGTTGGCAGGCATCACCGAGCGCCTAGCGGCCTGCCAGCCCAACTTCGCCCGCACCGGCGGGCTGCACGCGGCCGCGCTGGTCTCGCGTTCGGGCGTCCTTCTGGTGGTGCGTGAAGACGTCGGTCGTCACAATGCGGTGGACAAGGTTCTCGGGCGCGCCGCGCTCGATGGGCTCGTGCCACTCTCGGATCGGGTGCTCGCGGTGAGCGGCCGCACCAGCTTCGAGATCGTGCAAAAGGCCGTCGCGGCGGGCGTCCCAGCGATCGTGGCGGTATCCGCACCCAGCTCGCTGGCGATCGAACTGGCGGAGCGGTTTCGCGTGCTGCTTATCGGCTTTGCCCGCGCGGGCGCTTTTACGGTCTACGCCGGACAGTTCCGGCTAGAAGGCGCTTCGGAGTCCTCGGCCTAGCAGGCTGGTGAGAAATCTGGTTTTGGGAGGGCACGAAGCGAGTCAAGCGTTGGCTTGGGCTGCCCACCTGCCCACCCCCGTCCATCCTCGCCACCTTGCGGTGGCTGCGGGTGGCCGACCCCTCCCAAATCGCCGGCTAGGCCGGCTCAGGGAGGGGTAGCAGCTTGGCGAGTCGCACCAGATTGTAGCTGATCGCGATGTCGATCCGTGGCCGCGCCCGGGGAGCGTCGCGCCGAGGTTGGGGTCGTGGCTGGCGCGGTGCTCGCTCAAGGCTCGAGGCCCAAGCTGACAGCAGCAGGGCAGCAACCAGGGACGAAGCGTGGCCTCGACCCTCTCGCCGAGCCTGTTTGGAGCCGAGCGAGACCGTCCCTGGATACGGCGCCGGACGAGGTGTGCTCTCGGCCAAGGCTCGGGCGGCGGGGCGCTTGCTCCATCGACGGCCGTCGCCGTCACGGTGTC
>JANNWK010000998.1:0-7237 GCA_031408355.1 Myxococcales bacterium | reverse complement strand
GTCTCGGTGAACGGGTTCCAATTGATGACCAGGCCCGGATCGGTCGCCGCGTACACCGACACCAGCTCGGAAATGGCCCCCAGCTGCGGACCATTCTCGGCGGGGGCCGGGGCGCTGCGCACTACCGGCTGAGTGTTCGAGAGAGCAGTGTCCTGGACGTCATGCTTGCAGCTGACGGCGACGAGCACGACCGTAGCGCCCAGCGCAAGCCGGCCGATTCGCGGTACCAGGATCCTTCGCATGCTTCCTTCGGCTCGCATGCTGGCGGGCCGTTGGCCAAGTTTTCAGCCTTATCAGCGGGGAAGCGCGTAGTGCCGATCGGCCCTATCCCATAGTGTGGTAGCCCAACACTATCAGTGGTTCATGCCCGGCCCTGGAGCAATCAGAAATCGTCGCCTATTGCCCCTCGCGTTTGGCCACGAAGTACGAAGACGAAGGCTCGCGCTCGGGCTCACACTCGAGCAGCTAGCAGAACGGTCGTCACTGACGCCCAACTACATCGGCACCGTCGAACACGGTCAGCGCGATCCTTCTCTCAGCACGGTGCTGGCCTTGGCAAGGGGTCTCGGCGTGATGGCGGGTGAGCTCCTGGGCGGCATTGGCCAAGCGGGTCCGCTCGGCCTTGAAGCGGCGCGCCTCATTGAGGCTCAGCCTCCCGACGTCCAGGAAGCCACGCTCGAACTGCTGCGATCCATGGCCCGACGCCGTCGGGGTTGACCGCAGGCGTCGGTTGCACGAGATGTTGAGCCATGAGAGTTTGGCTCGGACTCGTGGCTGGTCTCTGCCTGGTGCTCAGCGCGGGAGCCGCGCGGGCCGAGGGTGAGTCGGCCGATTGGGATGGTGGCTACGGTGCAAAGTCTAAGCGCCGCTCGGACTTCACGCTGGGTGCAAGCGGCGGTCTCAGTTTGGGACAAGCCAGCGGTTATCCCAACAAGGTCGACAAGATCGACGTCCCGGCCTATCGGTCCACCACCAAGCTTGGCCTCGGAAACGGCGGGGCGCTCTGGCTTGGGGTTGCCCTGAACGACTACCTGACGTTTGGCCTTGGACTCGGGTGGCTCGGCCTTTCCGGCAACGATCGCACTTCCAGCGGCGCCGGGTTCCTCGCGCATGTGGACGCGTACCCGCTCTTTAGCGTGGCCCCGCTGCTTGAGGACTTGAGCCTGTTCGGAAACTTTGGCGCCACGAGCTTGCGGATCAAGGGTGGGGACGATCCCGCGGATGGCGGCTTCATGTCGTACGTCGAGGGTGGCCTGGCCCTTGAGCACTTTCGATTTTGGCAGATCGCTGCCGGTCCGAGCGTGTCCGTCCTCCATTCCTGGAGTCAATCCGCCAGCGTGACCGGGGCGCTCGTCGGCGCGCGCTTCTCGTTCTACGGCGGGCCGTAGCCGCTCACTACGCGATCGCGCCCAGCGAGGTCCCGCGCTATTTCCAGGCCAAGGTAGCCGCTACTCTGGAAGAGTTCGCTCACGGCCGGGCCCTGCTCCGCGCCGATCTCGAGGGCGAGCAGGCCGCCGGGCGTCAGTCGCTCGGGCGCGAGCCTGATGATTTCTCGGAGGATGGCCAGACCGTCCGCGCCCCCGTCGAGCGCGAGCGGCGGCTCGAAGTCGCGCACGGAGGCCGGGAGCGACACCAGCTCGCCCGTCGGAATGTAGGGGGGATTGCCGGTGATCAGATCGAAGCGCTCCGCCTGCACGGGCTCGAACAACGGTCCTTCCAATAGGCGCAGGTTGCGGATAGCTCCGGTGCGGTGCGCGTTGTCGCGCGCGACCGTCAGCGCGTCCGCCGAGATGTCCGAAGCCGTGACCCGCCAGGTGGGACGCGCGCGCGCGAACGCGATGCCCACGCAGCCTGAGCCGGTGCAGAGGTCCAGGGCAGCGCCGTGCATGCTGCGCTGGCTACTGCGGCGCAGCGCTACCTCCACAAGCGTTTCGCTGTCGGGCCGAGGGATCAGGACGCGTCGGTCGACCCGCAACGAGATGCCATAAAATTCTCGCTCGCCCAGCAAGTACGCCACCGGCTCGTCCGCGCGGCGGCGCTTGAATAGCTCCCGAAACCGCGAAAGCTCATCGGCCTTAAGCGGGCGCTCGGCCTGCAGAATGAGGCCAATCCGGTCCAGCTTCAGCACGAGCCCGAGCAGCAGCTCGGCGTCCAGGCGGCCCGTGTCGTGGCCGCGACGTTTGAGGTCGTCGCCCGCCCAGGCCAGCACGCGTCGCACCGACCAAGTTTCGACGCTGACTGCCGGGGTCACGCGCCGAAAATGCTCCGTTTCGCCTCGGCCACTGCCTTCTCAACATCCGTTCTGATCTCGCCCAGGCGAGCTTCGTTCGGAGCCTCGAAACGCAGGACCAGCACGGGCCCGGTGTTCGAGGCACGCACGAGCGCCCAGGAACCATCTTGGTAGGTGACCCGGACGCCGTCGAGCAAGTTGACCTCGCCGCGGTCCTTGAGCGCGCCGCGCAACGTTTCGATGACCTGGAACTTGGCGTCGTCGGGGCAGTCCACGCGCAGCTCAGGCGTGAAGTGTCGCTTCGGAAGGGCTTGCAAGAGTTGACTCAGCGACCGGTCCTGAGTGGTCAAGATCTCAAGCAAGCGTAGCGCCGCATAAATGGCGTCGTCGTAGCCGTAGTAGCGGTCTGCGAAGAAGAAATGGCCGCTCATCTCACCAGCGATGGCGGCATTTTCCTGCTTCATCTTGGTCTTGATCAGCGAGTGGCCGGTCTTCCACATGATCGGACGGCCACCCAGGCTCTGCACGTAGTCAAATAGCGTCTGCGAACACTTCACGTCGCCGATCACCGCCGCCCCAGGCGAGGCTTCCAGAATGGGTTTCGCGAACAGCGCGAGCAAGCGATCACCCCAAACGATTTCGCCGTCGGCGTCGACCACTCCCAAACGGTCGCCGTCGCCGTCCCAGGCGATGCCAACCTCCGCCTTCTCGCTGCGGACCCGGGCGATCAGCGCCTGAAGGTTCTCCGGCACCGTGGGATCGGGGTGATGATTGGGAAAGCGCCCGTCCATATCGCAGAACAGCGCGATGGGCGTTACCCCAAGCGCCGCGAAGGTCCGGAGTCCCAGCGGTCCCGCCGAACCGTTGCCCCCGTCCACCACGACGCGCGGTGTCCGCCCGAGCTTGAGGCCTTGGCTGAGCTTGGCGACGTAGGCGTCGTCGATCGGACTAAGCCTTAGGCTTCCGCCCGCCTTCGCCGGCAGCTCGCTTGCCTCGACGAGCCCGCGCAGCTCCTGAATGGCGTCACCGAAGAACGAACCGTGGCCGATCATGATCTTGAAGCCGTTGTCCGGCGACGGGTTGTGGCTGCCCGTGATCATGACGCCCCCGTCTGTCTCCAAGTGGTGCACACCGAAATAGAGCGCTGGGGTTGGCCCCACCCCGATGTCCAGCACCTCAGCCCCGCCGCGCATCAGACCCTGAGTCAAGGCTTCGTGGATACGCGGGCCAGACAACCGGCAGTCTCGACCAACGGCCAGTCGCGGAGCTCTGCCGACGCTCCGGCCGACAAGTTCGGCGATGCCCCGGCCGATTCGGCCAACGAAGTCGGAGGTGAGGTCGCGCTCAGCGACGCCGCGGATGTCGTACTCTCTAAAAACGTGTCGGCTCATGCTAGCGGCGCGCACGGTATCACGTCGTACCGCTATTGGCCGGGTCGCGTTTCTGTAGCGATTTCAGGATTCTGCGGGCACCTCGCTGGATTGGCACAGGCCGATTGTGGGCCCAGCAGACTGACGTTGTCGGGGTACCAGCGAGGCCGCGCATGCAGCAGACGCCCGCCTTGGCGCCGTAGCTCGCTTGGCGCGAGGCGGCAGCGCGCGTTCGGTGACACCCACTCTCCGGCTTGCCACTCCCAGCGGTCAGAGTAGTCCCAGTACCCATCGACCCAGACGCAGGCCTTGTCGGGGCGCGCCGGCAGTTCTTCGACTTTGGCGGGAGGTGGCGGGTAGGGGACCACGATCGCGTCGCTCGGCGGATGCGCGCCCAGCCGAGCCTCGGCGAACTCTGCGCCGCACGCCAGCAGCGAGGCGAAACACAGCCAGCTCAGGTCAGCGGCGCGCCTCATGTCCCAAGCAGCGCTCCGAACAGCTCACCCCGGATCCACTCCCCGAACAGCAGGAGCTCAAGCGCGGCGAGAGCCAGGAAGGGCCCGAACGCCACGCGCGCCTTGCCGAGTCCGGCCTCGGGCGCCTCTGCTAGAGGGTCCGAGGCCAGCTCCGCTTCGAGCTCTCGGCGCTCTTCGGGGCTGGCTTCGGCCAGTTCGCGCTGAAGTTCCTCGCGCTCTCGCTGTACGGCTTCTGGCTCGTCGATGCCGCCCCGCACCACATACAGAGTCACGATGGTGAGCGTTGCCTGAACGGCACCGGCCAGCAGCGTAAAGACCGCCCCCTGCCAGCCGAACCAAACCCCAGCCAACATGACCAATTTGGCGTCTCCCAGGCCCATGCCGGGTTTTCCGCGCACCAGCCGGTGCAGGCGATCGAAAGGCAGCCAGATCAGCAGGAAGCCGACCGCCCCCCCGATGAGGCTCTCTTCCAGGGACGCTCCCGGTCTGAGCGGCACGCTGGCGATGCCCAAGGCGGCGCCGCCGAGGGTGATCGAATCGGGCAGGTACATGTGCGAGAGGTCGATGAACGCGGCGGCGATCAAGCCGAGCCCCAGGCCGAGCTGTAGCGCGAAGAGTAGCGCGGCGTGCCACAGCTCAGTCTCGGGGGGCGAGGTCAACACCGAGACCTGAATCAAGGTGGCTCCGAGCAGGCCGCCCATCGTCTCCACGAGCGGGTAGCGTGCGGATATCTTCGCGCCGCAGCAGCGGGCGCGTCCCCGCAGCAACAGCCAACCGAGCACCGGTAGATTGTCGAAGGCCTGAATCGGCCGCCCACAGCTGGTGCAGTGCGAAGCCGGAAACGCCAAATTCTCGTCGCGCGGCAGCCGATGGATCACGACGTTCAGAAAGCTGCCAAAGACGAGTCCAAGCGACACCCCTATCCCCATCCAGAACCAGACTGGCAGCTCGGAAACGCTCACGGTGTTCGAGCCTACACCGGGCAACGTCGGGACGCCGCCTAGCTCGGTCAGGCGGAGGGCGGGGGATCCTGATCCGTGGCGGGTTCAGGCTCCTCTGGCGGCGGGGCCAGCAACTGGTCGAGCTCTCCGCTGCGGTTCAAGCGCGCGAGGGAGTCAAAACCGCCCACGGGCCTGCCGTTGATGAAGACCTGGGGCACGGTGCGCTGCCGGGTTGCGTCGAACAGCCATTGCCGCTTCGCGCGGTCCTCCGACACGTCCACCTCCACGAAGGGGACGCCCTTGCTCTCGAGTAGTTGGTGAACCCGCGTGCAATACCCGCAGTTGGGGGTGCGGTAGATGACGACTTCGGCCATGGGATGCTCGTCTTAGTAGCCTAAGGCCGGCGCCTGGCAAGCGGGAGCCTCTGCTATGCTCGCGCTAAGTCATGCCGGAAGAGCCCGCGCTTACCACGCTCTCCCTTGAACGCTACTTGCCGCCCGCCAAGGCGCTGGTGGCGGTAGCGCAGGGGCTCGCCGACGAGCGTCGACACGCCGAGGTCCAGCCCCTGCATCTGCTATCCCGAGCCTTGGATCGAAACAGGAGCACACGCGCCGTTTTCGAGCGCGCCACCTCGAACCTGCTTGACTTCGAAGCTGCGGTGGAGCGCGCCCTCGCCACCCTGCCTCAATCGAACGAGCGCTCCTACCTGTCGGACGCCATGATCGACCTGCTGCGGCGAGCGGAGCGGGACGCGCAGCAGGAGCGAGCCCCGGCCGTTACCTCCGCCCACCTCCTTAACGCGCTCTCCCAGGAGGTCCGCGGCGCGGCCGGCGAGTTGCTCACGGCCTTTGGGGTCGTGCCCGGATCGCTGCGGCGCCACGTTGCCCTCCTCGACGAAAAGGCAGACCCGGCTGCGGCTCCACAATTGAACCCCGGCGCCGGGCCACTGACGCGACCGCTTCTCGATGGGCCGCACGCCGCGGATCCGGTGATCGCGCGGGCCGGAGAAGTGCGCCGCCTTGTCACGATCCTTGAACGACGGCAAAAGAACCATCCGCTGCTGGTTGGCGAAGCAGGGGTGGGCAAGCGCGCCATCGTTCGGGCCCTGGCGCGACGCATCGCGGCGGGCGACGTACCGACGCGACTGCTCGGGGCGCGTCTCGTGGAACTCGAATTATCCAGCTTGCTCGCGGGAGCTCGTTTGCGCGGCGAGCTGGAAGATCGCCTGCGCAAGCTGGTCCTTTCGCTCAGCACGCGCTCTGGCCAAGAGACCATCTTGGTCATTCCGGGCCTCGAGCAGCTGCTGGGGCAGGGCCCGACCGGGGCGAGCCTCGCCGACGTCTTGCGCCCGGCCCTGGCGCAGGGGCAACTCCGCGTGCTGGCGACGACGACGCCGGAAGGCCTAAGGCGCTTGAACGAGAAGGACCCGCTCTTGGCGCGCTCCTTCAGCGAGATCCTCGTCGAGGAGCCAAGCGTCGCCGAAGCCATCGAGATTGTGCGCGGTGTGGCGCCGCGCCTTGAGCAGCATCATGGGGTACCGATCGAGGACCGCGCGGTCGTCGCCGCTGTTGAGCTTGCCAAGCGCTACGTCCAGGATCGTCGCCTCCCGGACGCCGCGATTGACCTGCTCGACGAAGCCGCCGCGAGCAAGCGCGTCGAGACGGACGGCATGCCTGTTGAGCTGGACGAAGCGGTCCATCGCCTCGATTCTTTGCGCGTCCAGCTCGCTTCGCTCGAGGACCAGGAGGAGGCTTCCGCTCGCGAGATCAAAGCTCGCCTTGCCGCAGAACTCGAAGGCCTCGAACCGCGCGTTAGCGCCCTCCGTCGTGCGATCGAAGGTCGGCGTGGCGTAACCGCCACCATCAAGGCGCTGCAGCTTGAACTCGCAGCGGCCCAGGCTGAGCTTCATCGCGCCCGCCTGGACCGGAACTTCGCCCGCTTGGGCGAGCTTGAGCACGCCACTTTGCCTGAAGTACTGGCCCGTTTGGCGCAGGCCGAAGGGGCGGCGCGTGGTCAAGGCGAGGGTGGGGTGAAGGCAAGGCTGAGCGAAAGTGACGTGGCGGTCACGCTCGCCAGTTGGACCGGCATTCCCGTCGACAAGATGCTCGAGGCCGAGGCCGAGAAGTTGCTCAAGATGGAGACGCGGCTCTCGGAGCGCGTCGTGGGGCAAGATCACGCGCTCCAGGCCGTCGCGCGGGCCGTTCGACGCGGGCGAGTTGG
>JANNWK010000997.1:0-1747 GCA_031408355.1 Myxococcales bacterium | reverse complement strand
AGCTAGCAGCCGGCAGTCTTGGCCCCCGGACGGCCTGTCGACAGTCGACACAAACTGGTGGGCGCGCGACGGGGCCAGCAGGAGGATGCTTGGCGACCGGAGGCCACGGAGACCCGCAGGTGGATTGCGCGCGCGGTCCGTCGTGCTGACGCGTCCGGATGCAACGAGCGCGGACCAAGCGGCACCAGTCGCCCGCTGGTGGCTCGCGCCCCGCCGGCACGACGTCGTCAGTGCGCGACTCGACGCGACCAGATGCGCGCTCAAAAGACCAAACAGAAGGCGCGGGCAAACAGAAGGCACGAGCAACCCCGGTATCGCTCTCTGGTCTGTCCAACGTACCGCTGTTAAGCTGCGGCCGCATCAGGAAACCGGAGGGTTACAGGTAGCGACGAGCGAGCCCGTGGTACTTCTCCACGGGCGACAGGCACAACGGCGCAGGTCACGACAACGCGCGGCCGTCAGCTTCAACAGCTTGTTGGGCGGCGCTCGTCACACGATGCGCGAGGTGTGCGCTCGCGGGTTTCTTGATTCGGTCATGCCCGGGCGTGCGCCGGGTGCTCAGGTGTCCATCCCCTCGTCTTGTTCATCCAGGGGGATTGCGCTGGCTGCAGAAACCGCTGCCGCGAGGACGGAAAGCCAATGGTGATACGCCTCGCTGTGCTTGGAGGCGAAGGCCACTAAGAGGGGGCGCGCTCCGGCGCGATGGAGCTCGAGATGGAGGTGGCCGGAACCTTTGGCAGGCCGCTGAAAACGTAGTGCTAGGCGGTCGGATGGGCTCGCATCCCAGGACACTTCGGCACGGTCAGAAAGAATTCCGCGACGGTCGTGGGTAGCCCACACGACGGTGGAGTTGGGCACTCCGGTCGAGCGCTCGCGAACCTCGTCGGGAATAGGCACTACGCGATCGTCGCGATCGTCGATTCCGACACCCCAATCTGGTCTTGGCGGGAGTTCAACCCAATGCTCAATCATGCGCAGCGATGAACCTCCTACCTCGCCCGCCCAACGTACCGCCGTTAAGCAGCGGCCGCATCAGGAAACAGGAAGGTCACAGGTAGCGATGAGCGAGCCCGTGGTACTTCACCACGGGCGAGAGGGAGGCGGTGATGATGGCCACGAGGTGCGGCCGTCTGCTTCAACGGCTTGTTAGCCAGCCTCACGTGGATTGGTGGGTACTGGTTTCCAACGAAACGCCGATGAGGGGCGAGTAGATGAAAAACGAGCTGACGACGCGCGGTGGTTCCGCGAATTCGTCGAAGACGCGTGACTCGCCGATCCGAAGAGGAAGGTTCGGCAACAGTCGCGTGAACAGCGGCAGGAGCGCCTGATATTCCCAGGTGACGATGCCCAAGGGGTTCATCGGAAAGGAAGACTTGTTCCCGTTTGGCGTGTGCAGATACGTGGCGTCCGCACCCGCGTCGCGACCGGACAAGTAGATCCACGTTTGAAACGGCGTAGTGAACCGGCTTGCGTCTCGGGAGATGGCGCTGAACACCTGTGCCAAGGCCCGGATATGTTCCAGACGATATCGCCAACTGATATTGCCCCAGCCTGGCCAGTCTGCGTGGTAGTGCCAAAGATCCCACCAGCTGTCGGGACCATGCTCGAGACGGAACGATGCTGCTTCGTCGAGTATGCGCCGGAAGTACCTCTTCTTCCCGCGGAAGTGGCGTCGGGGCCCCTGTGATCGGGTGCTTGTCAGTGCTGTGATCACGGTCTGGCTAACGTACCAGGCTTCAGCGGCGAA
>JANNWK010000996.1:0-2446 GCA_031408355.1 Myxococcales bacterium | reverse complement strand
GATCGCCGATCCCGGGCCGGGTCCCGCGCCAGAGCAGGACCAGATCTCCCGCCCGGATGCTGGGCGAGACGGAAGCCGCCAGATACGGGTCGTCACTCGGGATGCGCCACCAACGGATCGCGACCAGTCGCAGACCACCGATGATCAAGCCGGCGAAGAGAACGACCCAGAACAGGAACCTGAACAGCTTGTGCATGCCCTTGCCCGAGCAGTGTACTCCAAACCCGATGCGGGGATGCTGCTCGGCCGCTAACGCGAGCAATCCACGGGCGGGAGCTCGGCTGGGCTCGCGCCCTTGGCGATCGCGTCCGCGCGCGCGAACACGGCTCGAAAGTGATCCAGTCGCGTGAACTCGGCTCGCCCGGTGGTGGCCTCATTGGCGTCCATGACGGCCGCCGAAATGACCCCGACGATGTCGCCGCTCTCGCTGACGACGGGCCCGCCCGAGTCCCCGGGGCAGATCGAGGCGTTGGCCCGAAACCGAGCGCTCGAAATCGTGTCGATCAGGGCTGCTGGGCGCTTGCGCCGGTGCAGCGCGTCGCTTGACAGCGCACACCGACCAAAGCCGATGGGTTCAATCGATTCCTTCAGAACTGGACTGGCATCGATGCGCGCTGGCCGCGTCTCGATACCGATCAGGGGCCGATCCAAGACCAGTACGGCGATGTCGCCGTCGCCCGCCGCGTGCCCGCAGCTTGGCGCGACGATGGACCGGACCGAGGCTTCTCCCCAGGGTAGATCCTCCCCGCCGAGCTCGACGCGAATTTCCTCGGGTCGCACGTCGCGGGTCAGCATTTCGCCCGCTCGCGACCGAGCCGACACGCAATGGTGGGCGGTGAGGACCCGGTCGTCCTCGATGAGCGCGCCCGAACAGGTGACGCTGCCGATGACGAGCCGCACCACGTAGTCGTCCGTGGTGGTGAGCGCGAAGGGCAGTTGAATCGACGGGGGCAACCTGGGCGCCTGCGCGGAGGCGGGCTTGGGGGTGGCCGCCGGGGCGCTCTGCAAGAAGGGCAGCCGGGCGCAGCCGGCGAGGGCCAGCACCGTCAGCGGCAGGAGTTGCTGGCTCAGGGCAAGGTACCGCATGGGGGCAGGCATGCTCGGACAACGGGCGCGGGCGGTAAGTTCCGACACCGAAGCCAGAATACTCTTGGGTGGACACACGAGAACAGCGCGCTTCGCGGCACCCATTGTGCGCTGATGTGCGCCTAGCCGGCCACGACCAGGTCGTCTTTGTGCACGACCACGAAGCCGCGCTTGGGACGCGGTCGAGCTGAGAGTTCTTCGCTGGCTCCGGCGCCGAGGTCTGCTCGACGCCGACGAAACAGAGCAGTCGGAGCACGATGCCCAAGGCGAATGCGACGCGCTCGATGCTTGCCTGCGTGGCTCCCACGCTGGCGTGTCCGTCTCGGCACACGACCGTGAGGGCCGCGAGCGACTACTCCGGTACTGCGCCCGACCCCCGCTCAGCCTCGAGCGCCTCAGCGTGCTCGCTGACGGGCGCGTCGCGTATCGCATCAAGAACCCGCGCGGTCCGCAAACCCACCGCGTGATGAGCCCGACGCAGTTTCTCGCGCGCCTCTGCGCCCTCATCCCACCCCCGCGTCATCCGCTCGTCCGTTTCCACGGCGTCTTCGCTCCGCACTCGGCTTGGCGTCGCGACGTCGTGGCCCTCGCGCACGGGAACTCGCCTGCTCGCGAAAAGTGCGAGGCCTCAGCTTGCCGCGAAGGGGCGACAAGCGACCCCGATTCGAACAGCGACGCACCCCTGGTGGCGCCGAAGTCGGTCAAAAGTGGTGGACCTGCGGCTCCTGGTGTACGAGGCCAGGCCGCACTCTCGCCGGCTGCCGAGAGCGCCATCGCGGGCGACACGCGCATCGACTGGGCGACGCTGCTCAAGCGCGTCCACGACGTGGACGCTTTGGCTTGTCCCTGCGGCGGGCGCCTCCGCGTCATCGCGCTGATCACCGAGCCGGAAGTCGTCGTCGCGATCCTGAGCGCCCTCCACCTTCCCACCGCACCGCCCCCGATCGCCAGGGCTCGCTCCCTCGACTGGGAACCGCGGCCGGACTGACCCGAGCCTCCTGCCGCCCCAGCCGGAACCCGGGCGCCTTCTAGCGGCGCCAAGGCCGACCCCCGCTTTGGAATAGCTCAGCGGCTACGGAACGGAGCGCCTTCGCGAACTCAGAAGCCTCGCATGATGCGGTGGCGTGGTCAACGGCAGCTGATCGCGCCTTGGTGGTCGATGGCGTTTACTTTTCCTAGTCACTCAACGGTGCCGCTCAGCCCTTCGACGCGCAGATCGTGCACGTGAGGGTGCTCAAGATCGTACTGAAGCCGTAACGGGACGCGGGAGGTTTTCGATGCGGAGTCAGGTCTCGGCGCGGAGCCTCGCGCACAGACCCACCCCTTGGCCCCAGTCTTGCCAGCGCGGCCGCTGCTGGGG
>JANNWK010000995.1:0-4181 GCA_031408355.1 Myxococcales bacterium | reverse complement strand
GAAACAGTCGAAGAAGAGCAGCTTGCCGCGCCCAGCGCCGGGGCCTAGACGAGCGTTGCCGAAGCGGAGAGGAGCGCCCTCACGAGCGTCGTGGTCGTGGTCGTGACCGTGACCGTGACCGTGACCGTGACCGTGGCCGTGACTGTGGCCGTGACTGTGGTCGTGGTCGTGACTGTGGTCGTCGCGTTGGGTCACGCTGCCTGCGGCTTTCTTGAAAGCAGGCGAATAACGGCCATCGCTGCGCCAAAACCGTTGTCGATATTGACGACCGTCACGCCCGAAGCGCAGCTGGTCAGCATGCCAAACAGCGCGGCGAAGCCCGCCATGGCGGTGCCGTAGCCGACCGAGGTGGGCACGGCGACGACTGGAGCGCCGACCAGCCCCCCCACGACACTCGGCAGCGCGCCCTCCATGCCGGCGATCACGATCAGTGCTTCGGCCTGCTGCAGCTCAGGCATGACCGCGAGCAGACGATGCAGACCCGCCACGCCGACATCATAGACGCGGCGCGCGCCGATACCAGCCATGCGCAGCGTCTCTAGCGCTTCCTCCGCCACCGGGATGTCGCTGGTGCCGGCCGTCACCACCGCCACACGTGACTCAGCCGAGAGCGTTCGCGGAGCTGCCTCCCAGGAGGCGGTGCGTGCGGCTTCATTATAGGTGAGGACCGATAGGCGACCTGCAACCTCCGCAAACACCTCAGCCGTCAACCGAGTGATGAGCACATTTTGACCCTCGGCAATGAGCTTCTCCGAGACCCCTGCGATCTGCGACGGCGTTTTGCCGGGCGCGAACACCACCTCGGGCATGCCCATGCGGAGTGCGCGATGGTGATCGACCCGCGCATACTCAAGATTCGAGTACGGCAGCCGAACCAGCTCAGCCAAAGCCGTCGCGACGTCAGTTTGCTGCGAGCTGACGGCCTCGAGCAGCTCGGTTAGGCGAGAGCGATCCATGAGGAGCCTAGTATCGTAGGCGCGCGCCTCCGCCAAGGCCCGAACGCCGAAATCTCGAGGTCCGTCGCAAGCAACCGGCATTCCCTTGCTCGACGCTTCGTGCTCTGCTCGGGCGCAATGCCCGTGCTCGTCGCGCTCCCGCTGGGTCTCACGCTGGGTGCCGCATTCGCCTGGGCGTCCCGAGGCGAGCTGCGGCGAGCTGGCGCCCACGAAATCCCGAGCGGCCTCGGCGTGGCCGGATTGTTCGGCCTGCTCGTGTTCGCGCCGGTTTGTGGCTACTTCCTCGCGTTTGAGCCCGACTGGTGCCTGGCCTACCTGGTTGACACGGGGCAGGCCTCGGCCGCGCTCGTGCCCGCGCTGCTGATGCTTGAGGTGGCGAGCCTGCCCGGCGGTTTCCTGCTCGCCTCGAAGGCCGTGCGCAGGGCTGACGAAGGCGCCCTGCTGCGCTTGCTGGGCGTTGGCGTAGCGCTCGCCACAGCAGCGGTGATGCTTGGCCTGCGCCGCTTCAGCGTCCAGGGCAGTCACGCGCAGTTCCACGGGGACTTCGGCACCCAGCCCCTAGCCGGCAGCTCACTCGGCTATGCGATCTTGCTGCTGGGCTTCTGGCTCGCCGCAGGCCTCGCTTTCGCGCTATGGAGCCTACGTCGTCTCGACTGAAGAACCCTATGGCTGACTCGAACCTTGATCCCACCCCCGGCCTACTGGAGCTCGCGCGAGACTTGGTCACGCGCGCGAAGAAGCTAGGCGCGGACGTCGCCGAGGCCAGCGCTCGCTCCGGCTGGGAGCTCTCGGCCAAGGTACGGCTCGGGAAGACCGAACTCGTCGAAGAGGCCGGTCACCGTGGGGTTTCGCTGCGCGTGATCCGCGACGGGCGCGTGGCCACGACCTCCACCAGCGACCTCACCGCGCGCGGCATCGAACGTTGTGTCGCTGATGCGCTGGAGTTGTGCGCGCTCTCCGAACCGGATCCGTTCGCCGGGCCCGCTGCACTGGAGTTGCTCTGTCGTCCACCGCATCCTGACCTTGAGCTACTCGATGAGACAATCGATGCCATCGACGCAGAGCATGCCATTTGTCAGGCGCGGATAGCGGAGCAGGCCGCATTCGACAGCGATGCCCGCATCAGCCTGAGCGAAGGCGCCACGTTCTCGAGAACCAGTGGTTCGAGCGCGCTGGTTCTCTCCTCGGGATTCGAGGGGGTCGTACGCGGTTCGTACGCCGCTATCGCGGTGGCCCCAGTGGTCGAAGACGAAGGTGGTAAGAAACGCCGCGGCCACTACTACTCGGCCAGCCGCCAACACCGAGATCTGGAGAGCGCCGAATACGTTGGGCAGGAAGCCGCGCGGCGCACGCTGCGCAAGCTCGGTGCCCAGAAGATCCCTACCACCGAGGCCTCCGTGGTGTTCGATCCGGATGTGGCGCGATCGCTGGTGGGCAGCCTGGCCGGTTGCGTGACGGGCGGGGCTCTCTGGCGCAAATCCAGCTACCTGCTGGAGCGTCAAGGCACCGAGGTCGCGAGCCCACTCGTGACCATCGTGGACGATCCACTGATTCTGCGCGGCCCCGGCTCGCGCCCGTTCGACGGGGAAGGCCTAAGGTCACGCCGAAACGTGATCGTCCAGGACGGCAAGCTGCTGGGCTTCTTGCTCGACTGCTACAGCGCCCGCAAACTCGGGCGAGAGTCGACCGCGTCGGCGGGACGGAGCGGCGGGTCAATCGGCGCTTCCAGCAGCAACTTCATGCTCCTGGCAGGCAAGACGCCCGCCGCCGAGATCATAAAAACCACGAAGCGCGGTCTGTACGTAACGGAAATGATGGGGTTTGGTTTCAACGCCATCACCGGAGACTTCTCGCGCGGTGCGGCCGGTTTCTGGATTGAAGACGGAGAGTTCGCGTTCCCCGTGAGCGAGGTCACCATCTCATCTACGCTGGACACGATGCTCAAGAATGTCGACGCCGTCGGCGACGATCTAGAACTCAAGACTTCCACGGCCTCGCCGACCCTGCGTGTTTCGACCATGACTATCGCTGGCACGTAGAGCTTGACGGGGGGGCCCCTACCGCCGTCACCGCGGCTCCCCAAGAACGTTGGGGCCACCCGGCGAGGCGCCAGGCGCTGCATGCTCGGCAAAGGCCGTCGCGTCGTCATCGGCCGCGCTCGTTTCGCGGCGGGCGATGCTGTGGCCCGCCCGCTTGGCGGGGATCATGGGAAAACGCGAGACGATCCCCTCTCGCCCCACCAAAAGTAGCGATTCGCCAGCATTCGAGAGCCCGCGCTCGCCGAGCGACGCCAACTGAAGCCGTCTAACCCCCATCGGGATAGGAACGTCCAGACCCGACTCTCGAAAGCCCTGGCCCTGCAGCAGTGCGAATTCACCGGCTTGCAGCACGACGTCGGGGAGGGCAACGCTCCCCCCCACGTCCTCCAAGTAAAGTCCGAGGAGCGCCACGGGCCGGGCCGAGTCGTTCAGGAGCTCGATCCACTCCGAGTCCGGCTCCCGCCCCGTGGGATTGGCGAGCACCTCGTTCAGCACCACGTGTCGTCGAGCGGGACCTGTTCGCAGGTCCTCCGAAAAGTCGTAACGCTCACCGCGGACAGAGAGCGAGAAGCCTGCAAGCCGGAAGGGTTGTTCCGGCTTGAGCCCTCGCTGCAGAACGACAGCCAAGTCGCGCCGGGATACCACGACCTTCGGGGCGTCACCGTTTAAGACCCACAACAAATCCTGGCCAAAAGGCTGAAGCTGTACGCGGTCGTCGAGTACCTCAGCGCAGGCGTGACCAAGCCTCACGTGTGGGCAGACGACCTCGACGTAAGGCGGCACCTCGCCTTCCGAGCCCAGGAACGGAGAGGGGTCGACCACGGCGCCAGCAACCTCGGGAGGCGGCAGCAGGTAGGCAGCCGGTACGGCTTGCGCAGCGAGGGTAAAGCAACCTTCGACATCCGCCCCGAGCACACCCGGCGCCAGAGTTGCCGGAACGCTCCCCGGCTGTAGCTCCAGAGGCTGTGGCGCTACTGCTCCCGGAGCGCCGCAGTACACCGCAACGTTGCCTGCGGGCTCAGACCGCGGCGGAAACACGCGCGTCCACGTCGGCGTGGGAGCGGGTTGAACTGTAAGCCGCGCGAGCTCTCCATAGCCCATGAGCGCGAGCGTGTAGGCTCCGCCGGCATCCAGGAACGTTTGCGGCTGAACCAGCAGGGCCTCCGCCTCCGTCCAGAAGTGCAGC
>JANNWK010000994.1:0-3067 GCA_031408355.1 Myxococcales bacterium | reverse complement strand
CGCACTGCCGTAGCGGCCTTCCAAGGTGAATTGATGCAGCGCCCGCCGGCCTTCAGCGCGAAGCATGTAGGGGGGGAGCGCGCCTATTTCCTGGCCCGTGCGGCCGGCAACCTGATGCATGGCCGTACCAGCGAGGGGTTTGCCCCTGCGATCCTGCGCGATGCCGATCTGGGCGCGGGTGAAGAACTCATCCTGGATCCCATTCCGGTGCTGGTACACGCCATCGAAACCATCGCTGTGCGGGGCGCGGAGGTGGACATTGCCGTGCATTGCGCCAAGGGGACCTATATCCGATCCCTGGCGCACGACATTGGTCAAGCCCTGGGCTGCGGCGCCCATCTGGTGGCCTTGCGGCGCACCGGTAGCGGGCCGTATTCCATCGCCGATGCGCTGACGCCCGAGGGGTGGAGCCAAGAGCTGGACAAGTTGCACCGCAACTCCGGCATTTCGGGCTGAAAGCCACTGCCGTCAGCGCTTTCGGGCGCCCTTGGTTCACGACCTATCTTCGCCGCCCCTTTAAAAAAACCGGGCCTGTAAGCCCTCCCGCATGAAACTGACCTCATTCAAGTTCGAAGTCCCCAAGGAACAGATCGCCCTCTACCCCACCAAAGACCGGGACGGCAGCAAACTGATGGTGCTGCACAAGAAGGATGGCAAGATCGAGCACAAGAAGTTCAAGGACATCATCAGTTACTTCGACGAGGGCGACACCTTCATCGTGAATGACACCAAGGTATTCCCGGCCCGCATGTGGGGCAACAAGGAAAAGACCGGAGCCAAGATCGAGGTGTTCATGCTGCGCGAATTGAACCGCGACAGCCTTCTGTGGGACGTGCTCGTTGACCCGGCCCGCAAGATCCGCATCGGCAACAAGCTCTACTTCGGCAAGGACGACGAGCTGGTGGCGGAGGTGATCGACAACACCACCAGCCGCGGCCGTGCGACGCGCGTCGCGCGGCGGCCTGCCGACGCTCTCCGTCCAGCTGCGGCCGGAACGCCTGGCGCAGTACGGCCTGCGCCCGCTCGAAGTGCTCGACGCCGTCGAGGCCGCCTTCCAGGGCGCGAAAGTCGCCGAATCCGTCGATGGCGAGCGCGTCACCGACGTCGTCGTCGTCCTCGATCCCGAACGGAGGCGCGAGCCCGAGGACGTCGGGAGACTGCAGCTGCGTACGAGCGAAGGCGCGCTCGTGCCGCTCGCGGAGCTCGCCTGGATCTCCCTCGACAGCGCGCGTGCGCTGATCCAGCACGAGGGTGGGCGACGGCGGCAGACCGTGACGTGCAACGTCTCCGGTCGCGACCTCGAGTCGTTCACGACCGCAGCTCGCACCGCAGTCGGGGCCGGACTCACGCTGCAGCCCGGGAGCTACGTGGCGTTCGCTGGGGAGGGGGAGGCCGCCGACGCTGCCCGCCGCGAGCTCCTGCTCTACTCCGCGCTGGTGCTGGTCGCGATCCTGGCCCTGCTCGGCACCGTGCTCGGCAATCCGCGCAACCTGCTGCTCGTGATGGCGAACCTGCCGTTCGCGCTCGTCGGCGGCGTACTCGCGGCCTGGTTCCAGAGCCACACTCTGTCGCTCGGCTCGCTGGTGGGCTTCGCGACCCTCTTCGGAATCTCCACGCGGAACTCGATCATGCTGATCTCGCACTTCGAGCACCTCGTGCGCGAGGAAGGCTGCACGTGGGATCTCGCCACGGCCTTGCGCGGAGCGAGCGAACGCTTCGCCCCGATCCTGATGACGGCGCTGGTGACCGGGCTCGCCCTGTTGCCGCTCGCCTACTCGTCGGGTGCTGCCGGCCGCGAGATCGAGGGCCCGATGGCAGCGGTGATCCTGGGCGGATTGTGCACGTCGACCGTGCTCAACCTGCTCGTGATGCCGACGCTCGCGCTGCGCTTCGGACGCTTCGGCCGCGCGAACGCCGAATAGGCCGTCGCGGCCGCATTCTGGGGGGCGTCGACGTTGGCGATCTGGCGCAACGATCCTGGGCGAGGTCGCGCGCCAAGTTCCCGACGAAGTCGCTGAGCGGTTCCCGGACATCGAGTGAGCCGCCGTCCGCGGGATGCGGAACAACCTGGTCCACGAGTACTTCGGCGCCGACATGCAGATCGTCTGGGACACGATTCAGCGCGACATCCCCGACCTGATCCCCAAGCTGACGGCGGTCTTGACCCTCGAGGGGTGAGGCGACTCCAAGGCGACTCGGCACCAGACGTCGGCGCTGCAGGCGTCCGCCGTGGGACGCTCGCTCGCTACGGCTCTTCGTCGTCGCCACCCAGCACGGCGAGGAACGCCTTCTGCGGGATGTCGACGTTGCCGATCTGGCGCATCCGGCGCTTGCCGGCCTTCTGCTTCTCGAGCAGCTTGCGCTTGCGCGTGATGTCGCCGCCGTAGCACTTGGCGGTCACGTCCTTGCGCAGCGCGGAGATCGTCTCGCGCGCGATGATGCGCGCGCCGATCGCGGCTTGCAGCGCGATCTCGAACTGGTGGCGCGCGATCTCCTTGCGCATCTTCTTGATCGCGGAACGGCCGCGTTTTTCGGCCTGATCCTTGTGGATGATCGACGTGAGCGCGTCGACCTCCTTCGTGTTCACGAGGATGCGCAGCTTCACGAGATCGCTTTCGTGGTAGCCGGTGATCTCGTAGTTGAGCGTGCCGTAGCCGCGCGTCGAGCTCTTGAGCTTGTCGAAGAAGTCGTAGATGAGCTCGGCGAGCGGGATGTCGTACACGAGCTGCACGCGCGTCGGCGACAGGTGGTCCTGGCGCACGTAGGTCCCGCGGTGATCGTTCGCGATCGCCATCACGTTGCCGATGTACTCGGACGGCACCATGACGGTGACGCGCGCGTACGGCTCGAGGATCCGCACGAACTTGTCCGGCGTCGGCAACTGGCCGGGCGAGTGGATTTCTTGCAGCTCGCCGCCTTCGAGCTCGATCTTGTACGTGACGGTCGGCGCCGTCTGGATCATGTCGATGTCGTGCTCGCGCTCGAGGCGCTCTTGCACGATCTCCATGTGCAGGAGGCCCAGGAATCCGCAGCGGAATCCGAACCCCAGCGCTTCGCTCGTGACGGC
>JANNWK010000993.1:0-10655 GCA_031408355.1 Myxococcales bacterium | reverse complement strand
CTCGCCCGACAGATTGCCGAAGAAGGAAGATTTCCGGTGAAGGCCATCGTCAGGGCTTTCGGGGTGGCTCGGTCGAACCTGCTTGAGCAGCTCCAGAAGCGCAGGAAACCCGCACAGGCGCCCGCAGCACCGGAGGCGGCTGAGGCCACCCCGAGCCCCCGAGTCTCGAAACAGGCCAGAACGCAGCCCTGCTCGGACCCCGAACGGCTATGGGCACGCACCGGTTGCAGCCGTCCTAACTCCCTGAGTGCGAGCGCAGTCGGAGTTGACGTAGCTGTTGCCATCACAGCCGCAGACCGGTGAAAACAAGGGGCTGCAATTGGCGCCAGGACTGAAGCTCGCACACGCCCCTGACCCCGAGCAGCCTGGCTCCGGCCCGTTGCAGAACCCGCTTGGGCACTGGTCATCAGCGGTGCACGGGAACTTTCGGAAGGGATGCATGCCTGGAACGTCGGGTGGCCAGAGACAGCGGTCGGGGTCGGACGGCGGATAGCAGGTGCCGGTGATGGCGCAGCATACTTCCCCCGACGGGCACTGCTCGTCGTGCCCGCAGTTGATCAGAACTGCCAATCGCCAGCCTGATGGGGCCAGGTTCCGACGGTATCGCCACCGTCATGGAGCCACCCGATCGCCAGGGTCATGGAGCCACCTGCAGGGTGGGCTGAGGTGGATCGCCACCATCATGGAGCCACCCGATCGCCAGGGTCATGGAGCCATTTCCAGACGCCTGGCCGGGTGACAGAGCGAGACGACCGAGAGTCCAGGCAGGGTGACTTCCGACGATGGCGCAGGACGCCGTCGGGAGGCACCCATGAGCTTTCGGGAGTTAACCATGATCGACGTAAAGGAAGTGCTTCGCCGTTGGGCGGCGGGGCAGAGCGCCAGGCAGATGGCGCGCGATGGCGTGGTGGGCCGCGGGACTGCAACGCGGTACATCGAGGCGGCCAAATCGCTCGGCTTGAGTCCGAGCAGCGAGCTAAACGACGAGGTGGTGCGCGGCGTCGCGCAATGCGTGCAGGCGCGGCCGACGCCGGCTGTGTCCGATCCGCGGCAGCTGCTTGCGGCGCAGCGCGTCCAGATCGAGAAATGGCTACAGCAGGACAACCCACTCACCCTCGTGCGTGTGCACGAGCTTTTGGCCCGGGACGGCACAGGCGTCTCGTACACAACGCTGCGGCGCTGGGCGCAGGCCGAGCTTGGATTCGGCGGGTGCAACGCCACGGTGCGTATCGACGACCCGCCTGCCGGTGAAGAAGCACAGGTCGATTTTGGCCTGATGGGCTACGTGCGCGGCGAGGACGGCAAGCGACGCAAGCTGCACGTGCTCATCGTCACGCTGCCGATGAGTCGCTATCAGTTCGTGTGGCCAACGTTCCTGCAAACGACAGAAGCGCTCGTCGACGGGCTCGATGCTGCCTGGGCGTTCTTCGGTGGCGTCACTCATCGCGTCGTGATTGACAACACGACGGCCGCCATCGTGCGAGCCAGCGCCAAGGATCCGACCATCAATCCGTCCTTCTCGGAGTACGCGCAAGCGCGGGGCTTCTTCATCGACCCCGCTCGGGTTAGACATCCACGCGACAAGGCCCGCGTCGAGAATCAAGTCCCGTTTGTCCGTGAGCGGTGGTTCGCGGGCGAGTCGTTCTCGGATGACATCAAGGTGCTGCGCGCGGCTGCCGCGCACTGGTCGCGGGACGTGGCGGGCACGAGGATTCATGGCACCACGCGCCGTGTACCCTACGAGGTCTTCGAGGCTGAAGAACGCAGCTTTCTGCTTCCGGCTCCAGACGCTCCGTTCGATGTCCCGCGCTGGTCAGAGCCCAAGGTTCATCCCGATCACCACGTTCAAGTGGCGCTCTCCCTGTACTCCGTGCCGACGCGCTACATCGGAAGGAAAGTGCGCGCTCGTACCGACAAGAAGACCGTGCGCCTGTACCTGCAGGGTGAGCTCATCAAAACCCACACCCGCGTCTTGCCCGGCAAGCGCTCCACCGATCTGAGTGACTACCCGGTCGGCAAGGCGCCCTACGCCAGCCGCAGCGTCGACGCTCTCATCTTGCGCGCACGTGGCCTCGGTGAGCATGTCGGTACCTACGCAGAGCGGCTGCTCTCCGGCATGCTTCCCTGGATCAAGATGCGGCAGGGTTATGGACTCCTGCGTCTTTGCGAGCGCTACGGCGCCAGCAAGGTCGACGCGCTCTGCAAGCGCTCCTTGGCTTTCGATGTCGTCGATGTTCCTCGCATCGAGCGCATGCTCAAGCAAGCGCAGCAAGCTGAAGACACGGCCCCACCAGGCCGGCTCGTGTCGCTGCCGACGAGCCGCTTCGCTCGAGACCCGTCCAGCTTTGCAACCATCGCCCCGGACGCGCCCAAGGGAGGTGAGTGATGGCTCCGAAATCGCTCGGCCCAGAGCTCATCCAGGCCATGAAAGAGCTGCGTCTCGGTCAGCTCCTTCCTACGCTCGCGGATCGCATCACGCTCGCCGAAAAGGGCGACTTACCCCTTGAGGACTTCCTGCTCGGCTTGTTCACGGACGAAACCGAGCGACGCCGCGACACCTCTGCCAACAGACGCGCTCACGATGCCGGGCTCGAGCCGGACATGCAGTTCGAGCGCTGGGACAAGACCGCCAAGGTGACCTTCGACCGCCGCGTCTTGCAGGAGCTCACCAGCCTGCGATTCGTCGAAGCGCTACGCAACGTCGTCGTCCTCGGACCCGTCGGCGTCGGCAAGACGTTCGTTGCCAACGCCCTCGGGCATGTCGCCTGCCGTTCAGGCTTCAATGTTCGACTTCACCGCGGAGACGATCTCCTTCGCTTGCTTCGGCAGAGTCGCCTCGACAATTCGCGCGAGGTCCTCATGACCGAGCTCACCACTGTCGACCTCCTCATCATCGACGACTTTGCGCTCGAGCCCATGACGCGCGACGAGAGCCGCGACATCTACCAACTCTTCATCGAAAGGACCGGAAAGGCCGCCACAATCGCAACCAGCAACCGTGACACCGCCGACTGGCTCGCCGTCTTCGACGACCCGCTGCTCGGTCAGGGCGCTGTCGATCGCTTCAAGAACAACGCCTACGACCTAGTCGTCGACGGCGAGTCCTACCGCCCACGCCTCAAGCCCAGCATCGACAAAGACGGGCCTCCGCCTCCGGCTCCGGTCACCAAACCCAAGCCGCCATTCCGCCGCCGCAAGCGCGCTCGCTCCTGATCGCGCTCGACGCCGGACTGGAGACGTGACACCACTTCCTTCGGTCGTTGAGTTCCCCCACCCGGCTCCATCATCCTGACGATTGGTGGCTCCATGAGGGTGGCGAGTGGCACCGCTGCACTTGAGCAACGAACTGGCCAACGGTCGACTTCCCATGACCCGGGCCTCCCTTCACGAACCAAACGGGGGCGCGCACCGGATGAGCGTTCCATTTGACCCACTCGTCACCCGGCGGCTCCGCTTTGGCGCCGCTATGATTCTCCATCAAAGCGCTTCTAAGCAAGGAGCAGACAAGCCCCTCAATCCGTGTTTCAGGCGATCTAAATGGCAGATCCACGAAGACTCGATGGATTGGCGGGCGAGAATCCGTTTCGGAGCCCGCCTCTTCGAGCCGCGTCGCCTGCTGTTCAACGAGCTTGTCTGAAAGTAGCGTCTTGAGGATCAACTCCACCGAGGCGCGATCGTCGGTGAGGTTGTCGCGGAGTTGGGCCAACACATGCCCAGAAGTCAGGAAGTGGGCGTAGCGGTTTGCAACATCAGGGTGCAGCGAGAGAAATTCGAGGACCTTTTTCGCGCCCCAAATATGAAAGTGCGGGACTAGCCCTGGACGTGCTTTGCGCACCATCTCGCGCGCAGCGTCAAACGTTCCGGTCCCTGGGGTGCCAGAGGGATCAACATTCGACACGATGATCCAGTTCTCGGGCCATTCACGCCCCGATTCCGGATCCTTGAAGGCCTTGATCTCGTCGGCGATCCGGGCTCGAAGCCATTTCTGTGCGTCGTTTGTGAGGCCTCGCGCGTGGAACTTTGACTGAATGAACCAGGTGCCCGACCAGTGCGTCGTGGCGCTCGGGTACGGAGCGCTGCCCTGAAAGAACGCGTCGCGGCCGCCGTCGGGCCCTTGGCAGAAAAAAGTGAGACCAGGGCCGAGCACGCGCAGAGCCAACGCGTTAGCCAAGTGCTCAAAGGCTTCGGGATTCAACTCATTCAAGTCGTGGACCGACTCATCTCGACGAGGCCCGCTCCCCGCCCCCTTCGTCGCCATCTTCTTGTTAGTCTTCTTCGCCGCCATGGGAGCCGTACACTAGACCCACTCGCGGGGTTTGTTCAGCGCCGCTTTCACTGCCGATAGTCATTTGTTGAGCCGAAGTGGACTTTCCCACCTCATTCCTTACAGCCGAGAGGGCTCGATGTCCCATGCACCCCAGAATCGGACGTCCACGAAGTGACGCGCAGAGACGCTGATCCACGACGCCGGCGCCCTGGCCATTGTTGAACGGCCATCTGCACCTGCGCGCGGAGCGCAACGCTCACTCGCGGTCCCGTGATCTTTGTCGATGAGGTCACGCCACCCCGGCTTTGCAGCCACGTCTTGCTTCGTCGGCGCAACGATTGCCTCGTCCAGGACAAGAAGCTCCGCAGCAAAGAGACGTTCGCGTTCAGGTGACCGTCGTAGATAGTCGCGACGGCTTCACTGGTACTACGGATCGGTCCGACCTCCGCGGGTCGTTCGTCATCGGCTTGTGGCCTTGGCCTTCCCGATGCGTCCCGCCGTTCCACGAACGGCGAGCGACCCGCGGATCTCCCGGTTCCCGTGCAGAGAGCTTCTGTGCGTGCATGGGGTCTGCGACCGCGCAGGGTTTCGTTCCGGCTCGCCACTACGCCGGCTCGAATGTGGCCTTCCGCACGGAATAACCCAGCCCGCACGTGCCCCTGTCAACGCTTCACGGCAGCTCTTACGAGCGGTCGCGCATGACTCGGGGTCATCGTGGTTGACTACTCCTTCGATGTGAGGCTCTTTCATCCTCGACTCTCTGCCGGTTTCTACCGGCGCACTATTCCGCTGCATTCGGTCAGCCGTTCCGGACGCATCCGATCAGGATTCCTGGGATCCGATCAGGCCTCGGAGCGAAGCGACGAGTAGGGGGCTGGTCAGGTGGTCGGTTGAGCCTCGGGTTGGGGTTTCAGACCTTTCTGGCGGCGCATGGATGAGCCGCGCAGCGAGTGGCACTAAAACGCCGCGTCGCTCTCGCGCATGACCGCAGCGTTGCCGAGGCCCGTTCCGGGGTGAGGGGAATGCTCACCCGCCAGCTTGAGCAGCTCGCGAGGAACCGGGCGCAGTCGCTCGGGTGGCGGTGCTGGAGAACGATCAGGTGGGAGCAGCGTGGGCTGACTCTTCGCGCGACGCTTGCCCAAGAACTGGACGGCGATCTCACGCGCAACGACCTCCGCCAACAACGATGGCACGGCATTGCCCAATTGGCGCTGGACTGAAGTCCGACCGCCGACGATGTTGACGTCATCGGGGAACGTTTGAAGCCGGCAAAGCTCTCGGGCACTAAGGCGACGGTTCGCCCAGTGGAACGGGCCAATCGCCGGCCCTGGCTGCGCCTGAATCGTCCAGGATGGGCGGTCCTTCGCAAGCTTGAGCAAGAAGCTCCAGTAGCGACGTCGCCAACCAAACAGCGGCTTACCGCCACCGCGATCGGTATGCCAAAGGTAGTTCTCACCCTCTGGGATCGAAGGTAGCAGGCTCGCCCACTTGCCCCTCATTTCCAGGTCCTCCTCCGGGGATGGCTCGACGTCGGCAATCGCATCCCACGCCGTTCGGAACGTGGGCTGATCCAGGCCTGCTAGCAGGGGCGCCGTTTCCGCGGGATCGCGATGAGTCGGCGTCGGAAAATCAAACCGCCCGCCGTCACGCGCAGCCACCATGATCACGCGTTCGCGCTGCTGAGGGACACCGTAGTCGACGGCCCGCAGAACCTTGAACACTGGCTGGTAGTTGCTACGTGTCTGTCGATTGATCTCGGCTACTCGAGCGAACAGGAGCTGCAAGCCCTCAGCCTTGCCGGCGTAGGCGAGGCCTTCAACGTTCTCGAGCAAGAACACGCGAGGGAGCGCCTCCTCCACGATCCGCATGTACGCGCCCAGCGTGTTCGCCCGAGGATCGTCGAGACGCTGAGAGTCGCCATGCGCCCAGTAGCCAGCCTTGGAAAACGGCTGGCAAGGCGGGCCACCGATCAACATGTCCGCCTCCTTCCGTCGAAGTCCTGCGTGCTCGAGCAGCTCGGCGGTCGGGACGTCAAAAATATCGCGCTCGATAACGGGCCAGCGCCGGTTGGCTCGGAGCGTCTGGCAAGAGTCCTTGTCGATCTCGAGAGCCACCGCGGTCTCGAAACCGGCGGCCTCGAAGCCGTAGTCCAACCCGCCGGCACCGGAAAACAGGCTGATCACCTTAGGATGGACCATGCTGATCATCTGTCTAGCATGGAGACCGCCACCGGTCTTCAGTGTGTGACCGGGGGCTGAACTTCTTTGTCCGACCATGCGGGGGTTCTCGGCTGCGCTTCGGCCGCCTGGTATCGTCCGGCGCGTGAAGATCGAGCGGTACCACGGGGTTCGAGGCCGCGACAACGTCGCGAAAATTTCAGAAGCAATCCGAGCGTGTGGGGCACGAATCCTCAGTGAGCCGGACCCCGCGGTGGCGCCCTACGAGTACAATATCGAGCTGCCAGGCGGAGAGCGCCGCCAACTGGTCTGCTACGCGTTCACCGCCAACAAGTATGGGCAGCAGGGACGCCCGGCGCACGAGCATCGGTTTCAGATCAAATACGGCAGCGACTTCAAGCGCTACCACGAGCTGTTCATCGACCCGAGCCGAGATCGCGCCAAGCGAAAGACGACCCTGCTGTTCGGCGTCCACCACGACCTGGATCTCTTTGTCGCGGTCGACCCGTTGATGCACACGCCGACTTGGTTCTCGATGTCGGTAGAATTCAAGGAGCCAGACCTCGACGAAGCCCAGCGCAAGGGCTGGCACGGCTGGGAGCGGGAGCGTGCACCCGGACGCCGGAAGGAGAGGCCCATCCTCCCGATGGAGAGCTTTCAGACGGAGGCCGTTACGGCGTTCACGCCCGAGCACTTCCTTCACTACGTCGAGTTTGAGCATCTAGCCTCAGGGCTCGACGCCGCCGAGAGGCTTCTCGTGGGCGCTGAAATCGCACGGGCGGGCTTGCCAAAGAACAAGCGGAAGCATCCGCTCGAAAGGGAACTCGGCCTCACCCGCGACGAACTGCTCGACGTCCTCGGCGGCACCTTCCGACTCATGGTGGCAGTCCGCGGGCGCGTAGCCGAGCACCATCTTGGAAAGTACCTAAAGAGCGTGCCTGGCGTGTCATCCGTCAAGGCCATCGACGAGGACGGTCAACCGGATTTCGCGCTCGTCTATCGCAAACGGCCTTTTCGCATCGAGTGCATGAACGTCAGGCGCGAGATCGTTCCACCGCGGGTCGACTTCCAAAAGACGCGAGCAGCCAAGGACAACCCCTGCAGCCGGTACTACTCAGCGGCGCAGTTCGAAGTCTTGGCCGCCTGCATGCATCCTGTGACGTCAAAGTGGAGCTACGAGTTCTGTCCGACCAGCAGTCTCGACCCGCACAGGCGTTGCCCGGGCAAGCTCGCCGACAGGGTGCTGGTGCAGGGGGAGGCGTGGTCGGGATCGCTACCAGACGTCCTCGATTCGATTTCGTGAATGATCGCGTAGGTAGCGCGACCGGCAACGTCACGCTCGAACCGCGAAGCACCTAGGAGAGCCAAGCAGTGCTCAAACATCGCGACGCTCGCAAGCTCGTTCGAACTCGGGCCCCGCGCTACGACACCTGGCCAGAACTGGCCGGCGAGGCAACTATTAGGAAATTCCGAATAGTTCGAACCGAGGGCGCCCGGCAGGTCACCCGCGACCTCGCGCAGGCCGTGGCCACAGACGCGACCCGCTTGCCAGACGCGGCCTGCGGCTCGACCGCGCGATTTGTCTGCCGCTAGCGCGGTTGCTTGAAACGCTCCGCGAGGACTGACCGCGGTCGCGCGATTTGTAGAGCGCGAGGGCGCCGAGGCTGGCGAGACGTAGCGGGGACGCGCGTCACATTGGATTCTATTGTGGTGGCCTTCGATCTGGGCGCCACACCGGAAGAGATAGTGCAACGCTACCCGTCGGTCGATCTCGCCTCCGGGCGCGTTTGCTGGCGCGGCGCGCCGCGGGGCAATGATTGTAATTTGAGCTAGGTGGGCCCCGTGAATGGCCGTCGCCTCCCCTGCTCTCCGGGCCGTTCTCGCCTGCCCAAGAGACGTGGCCAGCGCTTCGAGAACGCTGTCCGCGCTCCGGGCCACCGAGCGTGGCGCGAGCCCGAAGGTCTGAATCTCGTGGCTTGGCGGAGCCGTGAGCCGCAGGTTAGGTTCCACCCATGACGTCCGTCATCACCTTTGCCCCGATAGCAGCGCAACTCGCGCGCTCAATCTCGCTGGATGAACTTTTCCCGCACGGGTCCGTCGAGGACGCACTCCGCGCTCACCGCGAGACGGCTCCAGATCCCGGCGAGCCAGAGCTACCGGACGACGTCCTGCCGTTCTTCGGTCACTACTGTGTCGTTACCCGAGCAGCGGTCCAGCTCCTCGGTGCGCCCGCATTCTACGCCCTCGCGCGATTTCACGACGAGGTCGAAGATGAGTACATGCCGGGCGGGCCGCCGATGAGTCCTGTCTACGACTCGTTCGCGATGCAATTCGTGCTGAGCGCGGTGCCCCAGGGCATCGGCAATGAAACGCCCTATACTGTGCTTGCGCGCTTGCTCCTTCGCGATCCGTCGCGCTCTCGCCTCCAGTCCATGGCGCAGAGCCTGGCCGACTCGACGTTCGACCTCTATCGCGTGAAAAGCGCCAGTAGTCGCGCTGCAGAAGTCGAGCCGGTGCGCGGCGGCGGCACGTTCAGGGTGGGGCTGACCGGTCCGTTCCTGCGCGCAGGCGATTTCGGCCTCATGCGCGTCCTGCAGTTCGACGACAAGTTCTTCATCGCCGACTCACCGTATCTGTTGAAAGCGAGCGAAGAGGATTGGCGCGAGCACCTCGCACGTATTGTCGCCCAACAGCAAGGCTCCCCCACTGTTTCGGCTCCGCAGAAGGCGAGCAAGCTCAGCAGCAAAGAGCAGGCGCGGAGGCGCCAGAAAGACAAGGCAAGGGCGAGTCGCAATCAGCCAGAAGAGATCATCAGGCGCCACCTGAAGTTTGGCGCGTCTGCCCGCTACTGGTTCGACTATGTCATGGACGCCTACGCCGGAGAGCGGCGAGGTATCGTCTTCCTCGCGGGCGTGCCGGATCGGCCCAAGCTCCTGCCGCACTCGAGCGAGTACCAAGGCGCCTCCGATCCAAGTCTGCCACCGGAGGCACAGTTCCGCGGAGCGTTGCTGCAAACCGCGATGAAGGATGGGCTGATCGAGCTTGCGTTGCGAGAGCTGAACCGGCTCGGCGATTCCGAGGTGACCGACCTCACGCCGAACGAGCGGAACCTGCTTGCTGCCTATGCGACCTACGGGCTTCGCGCGGCAGACGGCACGACGGCGCTCACACGGCTCGAGCACGCGCGCGGCGCAGAAACGCTGCATCCGGACGCTCGCAAGTTCATTGATAGCCTCAAGCGCGGTTGGTTCACCGTGCTGCGCGTGGATCGCATCCATCTCGACAAGGGCTTCGATGCCTTCGATCTGCTACGTGAGCAAAAGCTCAAGATCCTTGAGCGTTCAGCGACGCGCCAGCTGGGGCTGGGCGACCTCATACTAGGTTGGCTATGCAAAGACCCCGCTGGCGCGATCACACTCGAGGGTGGGCTTGGACATCTGCCGTCTTTCGCGACCGCGCCCCTCCTGTCACTCGTAGCCGACCTTCGACGCCACATGCCACCGCTCGCCGACGAACAGGCATGGAAGAGCAGCGCTGCGGATCTACCTCTACCGCTCCTTGCCGGCATCCTCGAGCTGCGTTCGAACCCGCCCCTGCCGACGCTGCTGAACACGAGCGGCGATCCGCTAGAGCTGACTACCGGGCACTATCGCATCCGCGACCACGCGCGGGTCGCCGCAGCCTTGTCGCGTGAGTTTCTGGAAAACGGGGACGGCAGCTACAGCTGGCTCGACGACGCGGGCACTTCGCTCGCACGCCTTGAGCCTTCCAGCAGCCTGCTCCGCGTCCGGGTCAATTCTAAAAAGCGTCTGAAAGCGCTCCAGCAACGGGTAGAAACTCTACTCGGTGGCGCCATCGAGCGCAGTCTCGAAGTCCACGAGGACCTGGAGCAAGCGGTGCGCGCGCGCGAGGGGAAAGTGGGGCAAAAGGGTTCGAAGTCCCAACCGCTTGAGCTTTCGCCAGGGCTCGCCGCAGAGGTCCACAAGGTCGTGCTTGCGAAGATCCGCTCCACGCTCGACGAGCCCATTCCGCAGTTCAAGGGGAAGACGCTGCGCCAGCTCGCGCGTAGCGCGAAAGGCCGCCCGGACGCCATCAGCTGGCTCAGGGAGCAAGAGCGGATCCTCCGGAGCAATCCGCAATTCGCTGGCATAGATATGCGCCCCCTCTGGCAAGAGCTCGCCCTGCCGTTCCAGGGGCTCGAAACCGATCCG
>JANNWK010000992.1:0-2961 GCA_031408355.1 Myxococcales bacterium | reverse complement strand
CCGATGAGTTGCGTCGGCGGCGGCGCTATCGGGATGGGCAGCGAGGTTCTAGTGAAGCTTTGGAGCCAGGCCCACCAGCGGACGTCGACGGCCCTCCTGAAGAGCTGATCGAGCAAGCCATGGCGGCGCTGGAGACCGAAGTCCTGCGCGCAACCCGTGCAGACTGCGCCGCGACGGTGCGCCGCTCCTTTAGGTTCTTCATTGCCGACCAGCTGGGCGCCGCGGTCACGACGCTCGGCCCCGCCGGCTCTCCCGAGAGTCATCGCCGCCAGCGTATTCTCCAATACCAGTGGCGACGACGCGGAAAGCTGGCAGCCGAGCGCGCCTATGCTCGGCTGGCCGCCCGCGGAATGGACCACGCTCTTGAGCGACTCGTGCCGGCGCTGCTCGGCCTGGAGACGGCCGGAGGCGGCTTTCCTGCGCCTGCACCGCGCGCTTCGCGTCAGCCAGAACCCGTCGACTTCCCGGACATCACAGCCCAGGTTTCCGATCGGGCGGTGAGCTCAGCGCTTCGGGTCGTGCCAGGTAGTGCCAGCGAGCAAACGGCTGGCCTCGGTAGGGCCCCAGGTGCCCTTCTCGTACTCGAAGATGGGCGTCCTGTCACCCAAGATGGGTTCGACGATACGCCAGGCGGACTCGACGCTGTCGACGCGAGCGAACAGGTTGGCGTCGCCGCGGATCGCGTCACCGATCAGACGCTCGTACGCGCCCATCTCAGTGGGATTCTGCTGCGTGACAAATAGCTCGGTGCTGTCGCCGGCCATGGCCTCGCCGGGCCGCTTCACGCGCGTCCCAATCGCGATCGCGAAATCCGGCCCCAGCCGGAAGCGCAGATAATTGCCACGGTGCGGGACAGTTTCCTTGAAAACCATGTGCGGCGGGTGATGAAGCTCGACCAACACCTCCGTGACCGTGACCGGCAGGTGCTTGCCCGTTCGCACGTAGAACGGCACCCCCTCCCAGCGCCATGAGTCCACGTGGAACGCGATCGCCGCGAAGGTCTCGACCGTGGAGTTCTTGGCCACGCCTTCTTCGTCGCGGTAGCCCGCAAACTGACCGCGCACGCAATATTCAGGCGAGACGGTGCGCATCGCCTTGAGGAGCTGCGTCTTCTCATCCCGCAGCGCTTCGCGGTCTCCGGCCGGTGGCGGCTCCATCGCCAGAAAGGCGACTACCTCGAGCAGGTGGTTCTGCACCACATCGCGAATCGCACCCGCCTCCTCATAGAAGCGTCCTCGCCCGGACACGCCGAACTTCTCGGCCATGGTGATCTGGACACTCTTGACGTGGTTGCGATTCCAGATGGGCTCGAGAAACGAGTTCGCAAACCGGAAGTACAGCAGGTTCTGGACCGGTTCTTTGCCCAAGAAGTGATCGATGCGGAAGATGGAAGACTCCGGAAAGACCCGGTGCAAAATCTGATTGAGCACCTGGGCCGACGCGAGGTCGCGACCGAAGGGCTTCTCCACCACCACGCGGGCGCCTTCGGAACAGCCCGTGGTGCCGAGCGCTTCCACGACATTCGGAAACACGCTGGGCGGAATGGACAAGAAGTAGAGCGGGCTCTTGGCATGCGCGTCGCTCACCGTTTGCTTGATCTTCCGGAACAGCTCTTCCTTGGTGTAGTCGCCGTCGACGTAACATAGGTTCTGCGCCAGGATACCGAAGGCGCGTTCGTCCACGCCGCCGCCGTACTCTTGAATGCTCTCGCGCACGCGCACGCGCAGCGCTTCCAGGCTTGAACCACCGCGCGATACGCCGACGATGGGAAATCCCGGCTGACCGCGCTTGAACATCCAGTGCAGGGCCGGAAATATCTTCTTGAAGGCCAGATCCCCAGTGGCCCCAAACAGAACGAACGCGTCGGAAGGTTGCTCGGCCATCGACGGAGCACGCTACCACCAAGCTCGACTCTCGTCTGCCGCGCTGAAACCAAAGAAATCCCCGAGTTGCCGTGGAGGGAGCTGGTACGCTTGGCCCCGGCCGGAGGCCTGGTGGCGCGATCGAGCCGGACATGACCGAACACCGCGAAGGATCGGACGAGAAGAAGAGCGCGCCGCGCGCTGGCACGGGGCGCGAGGAACTGCGCAGCACCTGGTTCAGACCCTACCTCTTGCGGCTTCGCGCCGAGCGCGGTGAGGCTGCCGTGAGGGCGCTACTGGCAACGGCGGGCCTCCCGATAGGCCTGCTCAACGACGACTCGGGCTGGCTCTCCGTCATGGCTGGCAAGCGGCTCTTGCGCTCGCTCGCGTCTGCCTTGGGTCCCGGCGCCGTAGATGAGCGCGGCGCGTGGATGACGCACCCTGAATCACTCGGCGCCTACGTCCGCATGCTGCGCGTGGCTTCCGCACCGCAGGATGCCTATCGGTACCTCGCCGCCAACGCCTCCGAAACCACCCGTGTCGGTACCTACGAGCTCAAGGGCTCCGGACCAAGCTCCGCCGAACTCGTTTACCGCCCACGTCCAGAGAGCGAGGAGGGGCAGGCCGACGAGCTCTTGTGTGCCGCGCGGCGTTCAGAGCTGACCGCCATCCCGCTTATCTGGGGTCTGCAAGCAGCGAGCGTCGAGCACCCGCGCTGTCTTTCGCGCGGCGACGCCGAGTGTGCCTACGTCGTTCGCTGGACGTTCGGGCGCAAGCGCAGCATAGCCCTGGGCGGGCTGCTCGGCGCCGCGGTCTCGGGCGGGGCCGTCCTCATGTCCGGGAGCTTGGTCGGCGCCGGCATCGCGGCTTGCGTGGGGGGAGCGCTGGGCGCCGCGCTCGGCATGGCTTCCGAACGAGTATCGGAGGAGCGTTCGCTACGCGTCTTCGAAAAACACCGGATCGCGGCGCTCGAGCGCGGCCTCGAGCTGCGCGGCCATTTTGGCGAGCAAACAGGCGACATGGTGGGCAGCACCATCGGCGGCAAGTACCGGATCCTGCGTAAGATAGGCTCGGGCGGCATCGGCGTCGTCTACTCGGC
>JANNWK010000991.1:0-2632 GCA_031408355.1 Myxococcales bacterium | reverse complement strand
CGATAGTGCGCGCGATGGCCAGCGACGCAGGCTCGGTCGCCGCCGAGGTGTCGATGACCAGCGCCAAGTCGAGCCCTGCCGGTTGGCTTTCGGGCGGCGCGGGAGCGCGCAGCGGGATCGCCACGTAGTCCGCCTCCTCTTTGGAAACGCTGCGCGCGAAGCTGTCGCCGCCGCTGGCGGGTGCCTCTTCGGGGCGCAGAGCATGCGGCGCGCGGTAGGCCACCGCGCCCGCCTGGCCCTTGTCGTACAGCTCGACCGCCAGATCCGCGCGCGGCACGAAATCGAAGGCCTTGACTACCAGCTTGTTGCCGTCGCGCTTGCCGCCCATGCCCGCCCTGACCGAGCTGGCGCCGGCCTGGCTCAAGTCGAGCGTGACCGTGAACTCTTCGATGCGCGGCAGCGAGCCCTTCGCGCCTTCAGCGGCCATCGGATACACGTACAAGCGTCGCTCGCCGAGCGGGCCCTGCCGCGACAGCCACTCGGCGTAGCGCGTGACCACGCGGCGCGTGGTGCCACCCTTGATGGGGTAAAGGCGCGCGTTGTAGACGCCCGAGCCTTGCCACTGGAGTAGCGCTGGGTCCTCCTCCGAGCCCTGGTAGACGTTGCTCTCGTATTGGCGAACGGCCTCCTCGCTCTCTTTGACGCGACCCCAGACCAAGTCGCCGTCGCGATCGACGCCGAAGCGTTGCAGCGTACCGCCGAGCGGCGTGCGAAAGCTGAAGATGCCCTCCACGGTGTCAACGCTGGGGTTGACGAAGGTCTGGTCGACCTCGGTCACCGCAAAATCGCGATCGATGCTGACCTTCACATCCAGGCGCTGAATCACGAGCGAGAAGCGCGGCTGGCCCTTGTCGCCCGGCTTGCGCGCGCCCACGGTGCCGATGCCAAACGGCGCTGGATCGGCGGCGGCGTCGGCGGTGGCGAGCCCGCCCGTCCAGTCTTCCCACGACAGCAGGGCCTTGCGGCTGACCTTGTTATCACCCAAAAGCGTGAGAAGCTCGCCAGCGCTGGCGCGTTCGGCGTCGCCGGCCCGCGCCGTACCGCGCAGCACGTAGGCGGTCACGCTCTTGCCGACCTCAACGCTGGCGCGCGCGTCCGACAGCTCCAGGCGACCCTTGGGCGTGAGGATGCTGACCGGCTCACCCTGTTCGCTGTCGATGAAAGCGCGACCTGCTTCGAGCTCGACCGTGTCGCTCTTGACGACCAGCTGGGCGGGCCCCGAAATCAGCCAGGTGGCGCCGCCGTCGCGGCGCATCCAGGCCAGGCCGCCTGCCGGCACCTCGATCCGCTCGCCGTCGACGATGCGCTCGCGCGGGTAGGGCTTGCGGCCGGTCTCGCCGGGCGCCGTAACGCTGAGCAAACCCTTAACGGTGCGCAGCTCGGCGAACGTCTGATCTTTCGACAGGCCCCCTGAGGCCTGCCGCGCCCGGCAGCTGGCTCCAGAAAGGGCGACCGCTAGGCAAAGCACGACGATGGATCGCTTCATGTGTCCCACAGACAACCGAACCCACTCGATGGTTGGGTGCCCTCGATCATCGAGTACACCGCCGGGCCAGGGGTATCAAGGCAGCGGGGCGCTCAATAGCAGGGCTACGCAGGCTTTGCGGCCCGCAGTCCGGGGCAGTCTGGAGCAGCTAGGTGGAGTACGCTTGTGCGGGTCCGCATGAACAAGCCTGTGCTCTTGCTGTGCGCGTTGCTGCTGGGTGCTGTCCGTCCGCTCGTGGGCTGCAGTGGCGTGGAGTTCTCGGCGGCGGGGGCTACGGGCGGCGGCGGTGTGGGCAGTGGCGGGGCCGGGGGCAAGGCCAGTGCGGGCAGCAAGGCCCTGGGCACGGGCGGCAGTGGCGTCGGCAGCGCGGGCAAACCGAGCGGTGGCGCGCCGGGCGTGTCGGGTCCGTGCCCGGCGCTCGAGCCCGCGCCCAAGTCGGCTTGCTCGCCGAGCGGTCTCAGCTGCACGTACGGGAGCGATCCGCGACCCAACTGTCGGAGTGAGTTCAGCTGCTCGGCTTTGGGCTGGGAGGCCACGTTCGTCGCTGCGTGCGAGCGCGACTCGAGTTGTCCGATGGTGGCGCCGTCCACGGGCACCGATTGCGTCAGCCTTCAGCAAGTCTGCACCTATCCGGACGACGGCGTCGTGTGCGGCTGTCCCAAGTGCCCGGCGTTCTGCGCCTCGGAGCGGTGGCTGTGCGTTCAGCCTCCGAGCGGAGGCTGTCCCAAGCTCTTGCCCAACGCGGGCGCGCCTTGCGACGACGCGGCGGCCGTCTGCCAGTACGGAGAGTGTCGACTGGGCGCCTCCGTGCAGGCGAGCTGCGACGGGGAAAGCTGGTTGTGGGAACGGCTGGCCTGCGCGGAAACGCCGACTCCGTAGGCGCCTGAAGCGTGTTATGGGAGCCTGCATGGCTCATCGGGGATCGTTGCTGTTCGGATTTGTGTTGGCGCTCGGCGCATGCTCGTCGGCGCCGCCCGCGCCTGCGCTCGCTGCGGATTGTGCGAAGCCGCCCGCGCCGCCCGCGCCTGCTCCTGCCCCGTCGCCCTCCACTCAGCTGGAGCCGCTGCCGCTGCTTCAGGTCGCGCCCGATCCGGAGCCTCCCAAGTGGGGCAAGCTGGGCGACCTGCCGCTCGCCAACGGCGAAAC
>JANNWK010000990.1:0-5370 GCA_031408355.1 Myxococcales bacterium | reverse complement strand
GAGCCTCCACCGTTTCCGCCCACTGACGAGCCATTGATCAATGACAGGTTCGAGATTGAAACGGAGTCGGTGAACTGAGGGAGGTCGACGTAGAAGTGACGACTGTTGGCCCCCGCGTCTAGGGTGAGTTTCGCCGCCGGCCCGATTACCGTCAGAGACTCGGAGATCAGGATCTCGCCGGATGTCAGGCTGATGGTCTTTGCGGAATTGAAGATCGAGGGATCGAAAGTAATGGTGTCTGCTCCGGGGAGGAAAGCGGCGAACGTGACGGCCCCCTGGTTCGCGATGTGGACCACGACGTGCACCGTCTCGCAAACGCTCATCACGACTGCCATATTGTGTTCGACCAGCACGACCGTGACCTGCATTTCGTCGCGTAAGAGGCGAATTTGTCGCTTGAGCTCGGTCGCCTCCTGGCTATTCATGCCGGCGGCGGGCTCGTCCAGAAGCAGCAGCTTCGGCTGCAGCATCAAGGCGCGGGCTATCTCCAGGCGGCGCTGCGAGCCGTAGGGGAGCGAGCCGGACAGGTCGCGAGCGTACGGGCCGAGCCCCATCACGTCGAGCAGCTCGCGCGCCCGCCTTTGCAGCCTGGCTTCGTCTTCGGCATGAGCGCGCGTGCGGAGCATCGCCGCGACGGTGCTGGCGCGGCGCAGGTGATGACCGGCGACCATCACATTCTCCTCGACGGACATGCTCCGGAAGAGCCGAATATTCTGGAACGTTCGCGCGACCCCGCGGGCCGCAATCTGCGCAGGCTGCTCGCCCGAAATGTCGACACCATCAAACCAGATGCGCCCTGCGTCGGGCCGATATACGCCGGTGATCACATTGAAGAGTGTCGTCTTGCCGGCTCCGTTGGGACCTATCAAGCCGAAGATGGAGCGCTCCGGCACGACCAGCGAGACCTGCTTGACGGCGCGCAGCCCGCCAAACACCTTTTCGACGTTTTCGAGCCGAAGTAGGCTCATTTTGCGGCTCCTACGTCGGCCGCCGGCCGCCGGCCAAACCGGCTCCGCACCAGCTCCGTGAGTTCGCGCTTGCCCAGCAGCCCCTCGGGCCGCACCAGCATGATGACGATCAGCAAGAGCGCGTACAGCACCAGCCGGTATTGCTGCAGGTCACGCATGAGTTCAAGCGAGACCGCCACGAAGATGGCGCCAACGACCGCGCCGGAGATCGAGCCTAAGCCACCGATGATGATCATGACGACCATGTCGATCGACTTGTCGAAGCGAAAGTCCTCGGGGCGAACTCCGGACTGCATGTGGGCGAACAGTCCACCGGCCACGCCCGCAGTGGCAGCACTGAGCGAGAACGCCAGCACCTTGAGTCGAGTGGTCGGCGTGGCCATCGCCTCGGCGGCGATCTCGTCCTCGCGAATCGCCGACAGCGAGCGGCCGGTTTGCGAGAACGTCAGGTTCCAAATCAGTACGACGATCAAAATGGCCCAGCCGTAGACCCAGAAGAAGTTGGTGTACGCGGGCAGCCCCGCGGGGGTGTCTCCAAAATAGCCAGTAGCGGCGCCAAGGAACTGCGCGTTGTTGAACAAGATCCTGATAATTTCGCCGAATCCCGGGGTCACGACGGCCAGGTAGTCGCCGCGCAGCCGCAGGCTGGGAGCGCCCACCAGGATGCCGGCAAGGCCGGCCAGCGCCGCCCCAATCAGCAGCGCTAGGTTGAAGGTCACGGCTTCGGCGAGCAGGCCCGGGCCGAGCACGCCTTGAACGACTGGCGCAAGCTGCGTGCCGAAGAACGCCGCCCCGTAGGCCCCGACTGCCATGAAGCCAGCGTGACCGATCGAGAACTGGCCGGTCGTGCCGCTGATCAGGTTCAGCCCCACGGCCAGGATGATGTTGATGCCCGCGAGCAAGATCACGCGCTGCACGTACTCGATCACGCCCCCCGTCAGGCCCCACTGCACGCCAAGCAGCAGCAGCGCGAGCGCGACCACCACCGCCAGGCGAGCTGCCAGCCGCATCAGACCTTCTCCACCCTCACGACTCCAAGCAAGCCTTGAGGTCGCAGGATCAGAATCACTATCAGGATCACGAACGTGATGGCGTCGCGGTAGTCCGGAGAAAGGTAGCCAGCCGTGAGTTGCTCGGCCAAACCGATCAGCAGCCCACCCACTACGGCGCCACGAATGTTGCCAATTCCCCCCAGAACTGCGGCCACAAAGGCCTTGAGGCCGGTGAGCACGCCCATCAGCGGGCTTATCATGATCTGGTCGAGACCAAACAGGATGCCGCCGGCCGCCGCCAGCCCCGAGCCCACCGCGAAGGTGGCCCGAATGATCCGATTCGTGTCGATGCCCATCAGGCGCGCGGCGGAAAGGTTCACCGAGACGGCGCGCATGGCCTTGCCGGTCCAGGTGCGCTGAACGAACCAATGGAGCCCCAGCATCAACGCGAGCGCGACGCCGAAGATGGTGAGCTTCACGTTGGTCACGATCACGCCGCCCAGGTCGAAGCGCACCTCGCGCACAATCGGCGGGTAAGGGCGCGGGTTGGGTGAGAACAGCAACATGGCCGCGTTCTGCAGGAACAGGCTCACGCCGATGGCCGTAATGAGCGGCGTCAGGCGCGGCGCCGAACGCACCGGCCTGTAGGCGAACAGCTCGATCGCGACGCCCAAGAGCGCCGCCACGGTCATGGCGGCGAGCAGCACAATGACTGCCAAAATCAGCGGAAATCCGGCGCCTGAATAGTGCTCGACCCCCAGGCCCAGCGCAGCGAAGTAGCCCGCGTAGGCGCCCACCATGAACACTTCGCCGTGAGCGAAATTGATGAGCTTGAGGATCCCGTAGACCATCGTGTAGCCAAGCGCGATCAGCGCATAGATCGACCCAAGCGAAAGGCCGTTCAATACTTGCTGAAGGAACTGGACCACGATGGAAACCGAGCGGCGAAGGCGTTACGGAGCGCTGCGAAGCGCTACGGAGCGACGAGCGCTTCGAACTTCGCGCGGCGACCCTCAATCTTGAGCACGACCGCGCTCTTCTCAGGATTGCGATTCTTGTCGATGGTGAGCTTGCCCGTCACCACCTCCAAGTCCTTGGTGGCCGCGAGGGCAGCGCGCAGTGCCTTGGCTTCGGTACCGCCAGCGCGCTTGATAGCGTCGGCCAACAGCAGGATACCGTCGTAGCCCAGCGCGCCCAACCCGGTCGGCTCGTGCTGATACTTAGCCTTGAAATCGGCCACGAATTTCTGGGCTTTGGGCGCCGCCGTGTCGGGCGCAAAGTGGTTGGAAAAGTAGGATCCATTCAGCGCGTCGCCGCCGATGCTGAAGAGGTCCGGGGCATCCCAGCCGTCGCCGCCCAGTAGCGGGACCTTCACGCCCAGTCGATCCGCCGTGCGAGCGATGGCCCCGACCTCGGAGTAGTAGCCCGGCACCCAGATAGCCTGCGCTCCCGAGCCCTTGATGGCCGTGAGCTGAGCGCTGAAATCCGTGTCGCCGGCGGAGTACGACTGCTCCACCGTGATCGTGCCGCCGGCGGCGACGAACGCCGCCTTGAACGCGTCGGAGAGACCAATCGAGTAGTCATTCTTCACGTCCTTCAGAATCGCTACTTTGTCGAACTTCAGGGTCTGGCGCGCGAAGGTTGCCATCACCTTGCCCTGGAACGGATCGATGTAACAAACCCGGAAAATGTAGTCCCCGACCTCGGTCACCTTGGGATTGGTCGAGGAAGGCGAGACCATGGGGATCTGGCGGCGTTGGGCGATGCGCCCGCCCTGCAAGGACAAGCTGGAAGCGACCTCGCCCAAGAGCGCGCTGACCTTCTCGACGTCGATGAGCCGCGAGACGGCGTTGGCGGCCTCCGCGCCGTCGCCGCGCGTGTCGAGCGTGACCAGTCGAAGCTTTCGACCCAGCACGCCACCTTCGGCGTTGAGCTGCTCGACCGCCAGCCGGGCGGCCTTGTCAGTGTCCTGCCCGAAGTGAGCGGTGGCGCCCGTCATCGAGCCATAGTGTCCGATCACTATCTCGCCAGCCTCCTGCTTGGCGGACCCAGCGGAGCTGGGCCCAGCGTCTGCGCGCGGTTTGCAGGCCGCGGCAGCCACGCCAACGCCCAGAACGGCAACGAGGCTAACGAGAGAACGGCGATCCATAGGCAAGCTCCTCCAGACGGGCCCGGAACCTACCACAGCTGAGCGCTCAGCCCCGAAAGGGCCCGCCCGGAGTGGTCAGCGTGAAAATCGTCACTGGCACGGTCGCAGCAGCTTGATGCCGTCCATCTCGAACTCGCACATGCGAGCCGCGGGCGCAGCCGCCGGCGCGGCCCCCGCCAGCTTGATGGTCACCTTCTGGTCCTTTTGCGCCAAGACCTTGGCCTTGCCCCGAAGGGCACCCTTCTTCGCCTCGAATTCGAGGGTCTCGTTCACGGCTGCCGTGACGTCGCACGGTGTGGTGTCGCAAACCTGGAAGCCGTTCTTCAGGAGCGTGGCGCCAGCGGGCTCGGTCACGACCTCCAGCTTGACGCCGCTGGGTGCCACGGGCGGCGCAGAGACTGCTGCGCTGGGCACGACGGCCGCCGCCGCGGGCCGCGGTTCGGGAGTCACGGGCGGCGAAGGCGGCGCGGATTCCGCCGACTGGACCTGGGCTGACGTGGCGGCGTTGCTCGCGCCTGAATCGCGCAGAAAGAAAGCTGCCGCACCGCCGCCCACCGCGACCACACCCAAGAGCGCCAGCACCACGACGCCCGCACCGCTCGATTTGGTGGGCGGAAGCGTGACGGTCTCGCCGCCCAGCTGGGTTTCGGCCCGCGCCGCCGCGGTGTCCTGGCGCGGCATCGTCATGGCAGCGCGCTGGGCGTCGGTGAGCGCGGGGCCTGCGCCGGGTCCCGCGCCGCCCATTTGGCTCGGATTTGCGACGAACTGCTGCGCCGTTGGGTTCACGGGCGCGCCCGGCAGCACCGAACCGCGAGCGTCGCTCAGCTGGCTGTAGGGGCCGCGTAGCCCAGCGTATTGCCCTTCCGGCGTCGCCACCAGGGCCTGCGCCAGCTCGGTCATCGTCTGATACCGATGCTGCGGGTCCTTCACGAGCGTGCGCATCACCACGTGCTCAAGCTCAGGCGAAATCGAGAGGGCCGGATACACCGACTGCATCGGCGGGGGCGTCTCGTTCAGGTGCTTGGAGAGCACGGCCAGGAACGTCTCGCCCGTGAACGGCACTGAGCCCGTGAAGAGTTCGTACAGAATGATGCCAACGGCGTAGACGTCGCAGCGCAGGTCCGCGTGCTTGCCGCTGGCCTGTTCGGGAGCCATGTACTCGGGGGTGCCGAAGATCATGCCGGTGCGGGTCAGCCGGCGATGCGTGGTCTCGGCGGCGGCCGCCTCCTCGTTCGAGGGCTTGAGCTGGGCGATGCCGAAG
>JANNWK010000989.1:0-30746 GCA_031408355.1 Myxococcales bacterium | reverse complement strand
CCTTGAGGCGCGTATCGAGAACGCTGAGCGCCGGTTCGGCCAGAAGATCGAGCACGGGAGGTGGCCGCTCGACAGCGCGCAGCGCCGCCAGCAGCTGCGCCCTCGGCGCGAGTGGCTTCGCGAGCATCGGCTGAGCTGAAGCCACCGGCGCCTGGACGGCAGGTACGCCCGTGCCACAAGCCGTGAGCGCGCCTAACAAGAGCGATCCACCCAGCCAGTTCTGGAGCGCGCCCGTCCTAGCTCGGCGCTGCATCAAAACCTGAAGCGACCCAAGAGATAGAGGTTGCGCCACTCGGCTGAGCCTCCGTGCCCGAGCAGGTTCTCGAACCGGAGCGCGAAGCCCAAATCCACGTCCTGGCTTGCGGCAAACAGCACCCCGCCCTCCAACGGCACGTTGAAGTTGCCGAAAAACCCGTCCAAAGAGCCCAAGAGGCCGCTGCCCACGAACGGAACAATCGACTCGGTAGCTTGAAAGTAGAACCAGAACGGCAGCAGCAGAGACTCGCGATTGCCCGCGCGCCGCTGGGAAAAACCAACGTAGACCGAGGGGTCGAAGACCAGCGCGGTGATCTGACCGAGGTTGAGACGGCCCAATACGCCGCCCTGGAGCCCGACCACGAACGGGTCAAAGCTTGAGATAGGCACGCCAGCGTGTAGATCGAGTTCGAAGGTTTCCGAGCCGGTAAGCCAAAGCATCAGGTCGAAGCCGGCATCGTTGTAGGCGTTGCCGCATTCGTTGAAGCAGAGCCCCCGCTGATGCGAAATGCCGATGGCGACGTCGTCCGATACGCCCCAGTAGAAGTGCGGAGCCAACCAGATCGGCTTGCCGAAGCTGCCCTGCGACAGCCCCACACCGGCCATGGCCGGGCGAGCCGGATCCCCCGTCAGTTCGAACGAGCCCTTGGGCATCACGAAACTCTTGCGCGTAAACTGCTCGGCCTGCGCCGGCTGAGCCAGCGAGAGCATCAGCGTGGCCAGCCAGGCGCCGAGCACGGCTTTGATCTTCATGGGCGCCTGCATCCTAGTCGAGGCTTCCTCGAAGTCGAAAGCTTTCGCGCGCCCTTTCAGATCCGGACAGATCCGGCTCGCGTGACCTCACGACTTCAGCCAGGCGTCAGCAAGATCGGATAACTGACGGTAACGATTCCGCCTTCGGGACTCGGGAAGGACAGGCCATAGAAGCTACTGGCCACGCACGAAGCGACCTGGGCGTCCGGCAGATCGCTGCCGCCGACCGAAACGTTGCTGACCGCGCCGTCACGACCGATCACGAAGCGCGCCGTCACTCGACCCTGGAGGTTCGGATTGGTGCGAAGCCCAAGCTCGTAGCACTGTCGAAAGCGTCCGAAGTTCTGGCGGACGGTGCGTTGGATGACCTCAGCCGGTAGCCGACCGCTGACGATCGAGACGCCGTCTGGGCGGATCCTGGGAGCCTTGGACTCGTGACCCGGCTTGGTTCGGCCCACATCACGACCGAAGTCGCCAGCGCCGTTTCCGTAGCAATTGAGCCCCATGCAGGTGCCGATCCGGCCCATGCCGATGCCGAGCCCCGGACCGCCCGCACCCTGCCCAAGGCCCGAGAGGCCCAGTCCGCTGCCCGCGGTGTCGCCGATCTCGTCGCCCCACATATCACCGTGGGCGCTTTGGGCATCGGGGCCCAGGGCCAGGTCGGCGCCCCAGGGCGAGCTCGGCGCCTCCGTGGCGTTCATGCTCGAAAGCAGGCCGATCATGCCGATGCTCGTGGCTTCCTTGAGCAACTCTGAGCGAGCAATGACCCGCTCCGGGTGCTCGCCAGCGATCGCCGCGCGGCGCTGCTGCTGGGGCGCGTTCGGCCGTCCCGACTTGCCTTCTGGCCCGGGCGATCCGGCAGCGGGCGCTCCCTTCTCACCCCCTTCATCGCTCGCCTTCGCAGGCGGTTGCTCACGCTGACGCTCGGCCTGCGCGTGCAGGTACTGCTGCATCAGCTCGACGCGCTCGCGATTCATTTCATCGTCCGCGGCCCACGCAAGGTCGGGCGTGAAGTACGCCAGGGACGCCACCACGACGCCTTGAAGCAAGGCGGCTCCGCCCATCGTCGCGAGCGCGCCGCGATCGGTGGCGCCGAGCACGGCCCGCGGCAGGCGCGTGGGCCGCTCCATGCCGCAAATCCGGAAGACCATGCCACCGCTTTCGACAATCACGGTACGGTCCTGACAGAGCTCGAGGCCTCGCGCCCCAGGAGCCACCTCTGCAAAGTCGACGGTCGCTCCGCTCGCGTCGACCGGGCGCCCCTTCTCCAGCACCCGCGGCGTGTCGTTGGCGCCAAACACGGCAAACGGCCGACCGTGCCGCAAGCTCACGAGCTCGCGGCGGTCGCTGCCCAGGCGCTCGGCGGCCAGCGCGAAATCGACCGGACCCGACGCGCTCGTGCCCGCGCCACCGGGCCCGCCCACCTCACCGACCGCGTAGGCCCGTACCGGGGTGAGCTGCGTCACGCTGAGCACTGTGGTGCCCCACATCACGGTGATCTCCAGAGACTCCGCGAGCGGCCCGTCCGCACTCAGCCGGGAAAGCGCGGGAGCAGGCGGCGCGGGTGCCGCGACCGAGAGGAAAGGGTTCTCGCTGCGAGGCGGCGAAAAGACAAATCGAGGTTCGAGGGTAGCGGGCGTGCCAGCACGCGACGCCGGATGGAGCGATGCCATGACGAGTTTCTCCTTGGGTGAAGTGGCGTCGGGTGGCGGCGCTCGCGCTCGAAGGCCTGAGAGGATTCAGGCGTTTCCGCGAGTCGCCGCGTTCGAGGCACGCGCCCCGAACGTCAACGTCACGGCAGTACTGGACATGCCGATCCCCCGGAAGTTCCTGAGGGAACCGAAAGATTCTCACCCACACGCCCTTACCCAGGCCGGAGCGCCGGAGCGCCGGAGCGCCGCGCCTGCGCTGGAGCGGCCCGTCATTCGAGCCCCCGACCAGCGCGCCACTGGTTTTGTCGCCTAGCGGAGAAGAAGGCCGTGATACGATTTTCCATTAGAGGGACGTCTGTGAACGAAGACCGCAAGCTGGACGACTACGCGGAGGAGAGCGACGACAGGACGGCTATCGTCAGTCTGAACGAGCTCAAGGCCCCGCGTAAGCAAGCCAAAGATCGACACCTGCTGGTTCGCGTTCGCGGAGCGGAGCTGGGCCGCGTTACGCGCCTGTCCGTAGAACGCATCAGAGTCGGGCGTAGCCAAGATTGCGAGCTCTGGCTGGCCGACGACGGCGTCAGTCGAAAACACGCCACCATCGTCCGCGAGGGCAACGTCTACTTCGTCGAGGATGAAGGCAGCGCGAACGGCTCCTTCGTGGCCGGCGTGAGGGTGGAGCGCCATCAGCTCCACGACGGCGACGTGATTCAGTTTGGACCAGCCGCCGTCTTTCGCTACACGCTCAGCGATGAGAGCCAGGAATCTCTACTCCGTCAGCTCCACGACGCGAGCGTGACCGACGCGCTCACCGGAGCTCACAACCGCGAGCACTTCGACACTCAGCTGCGCGCCGAGCTCTCCTACGCGCGCCGCCACAACACCGACGTCTCGCTCGTGCTGTTCGACGCTGATCACTTCAAACGTGTGAACGACACGCACGGTCACCCGACGGGCGACGCTGTCTTGATCCAAATTGCGCAAGCGGTCCGGACGACCATCCGCAGCGAAGACGTGTTCGCCCGCTATGGGGGCGAGGAGTTCGCGCTAGTCCTCCGCGGGATCGACGTGGTGGGGGCCACCGCTTTGGCCGACCGTCTCCGCGAGAAGATCGCCACGCAAACCACGTTGACAGAGAAGGGACCCATCTCCGTTACGGTCAGCGCCGGCTGCGTTTCCTTCGCCACCGCGCTGGACAAGACGCCCGAGGGGCTGATCGCCGCGGCAGATCGGCGGCTGTACGCCGCCAAACACGCGGGGCGCAATCGCGTGGTCTCTTCGGAATAGCCCGAGCGGCGGTCGCTTGACGCCGCCGACGGTAAGGGCGAAGAGACGCCGTGAAAGCGAGCGTTGAGGCGCCTGGTTCTGAGCTCGGCGGCTCGGGCAGCATCGAGGCCGACGAAAGCGCGAAGTCGCTCATTCCACCGGGCAACCCGCTCCGGCCCAGAGCGCTCGTCTATGCGCTAGCTGCCGGCACCCTGCTGCTCGTCCTGATGGCGAGCGACGCCCACTTCGCGCTGAGCGTGCCGCTCGGCCTGATGCTGGTACTCGTCTTGAGCTTCGGCGTGCTCGATTTCGCGGGTTGTTTCGACGACGCTGGGGAGCCTGCGCTGGGGCGCGTTAGCTTGGCGGTGCTGGCGCCGCGGCTCGTGGAGGTGGCGGCCGCGGGAGTCGGCTGGCTAGTCGCCTTGCGACTGGCCGTAGCCGGCTCGTTGCCGGGCCAGCTCTGGAGCGCTCCGCTATTGATCGGCGTGGCCTCCGTGGGATGCGTGATGGCGCTGGCTCGGCTGCTCGCGCGGGCGGGCCTGCTTTCGCTGGCCAAACCGCTGGGCTGTCGTGCGGATCTCTGGCTCGTGGTTGTCGGAGTGGTTCTCTACCTGCCTCTGCTCGGCTCGTTCTCGCTGCTGGATCCGTGGGAAACCCACTACGGCGAGGTCGCGCGGGAAATGCTCGCGCGAGACGATTGGCTCTCGCTCTGGTGGGGTCAGGACGGCTGGTTCTGGTCCAAGCCCGTGCTAGATTTCTGGCTTCAAGGCCTGTTCTTCTCGGTCTTGGGCGTCCGCTTTCGACCGGACGAGATGTTGGCGAACGCGGCCAACGGCGGCCTGCCCCAACCCGAGTGGGCCGCGCGCCTACCGATCGCGCTCTTCAGTCTGCTCTCCGTCTACTTGCTGTATCGCTTCGTGGCGGCGGCGGCGGGACGCCGGGCTGGGTTTCTGGCAGGCGTGGCTCTGCTCACGGCTCCATATTGGTCGCTGCTCAGTCACCAGAGCATGACGGACATGCCGTACGTGGCCGCGCTCACCGCGGCGCTCTCCTTGTTCGGGCTAGGACTGTTGACCCGCCCCGACGAGACCGTCCGAAGTCTGGGACTGCGGGTAGCTGGCCGCACGCTCCAGGTGTCGGGCTTTCATCTGTTGTTCTTCGTGGTCTTGGCCAGTGTGCTGCCGCAACTCGTGTACCTGCTCTCGCGCCACCTGACGCTGCAGATGGTGGCGCCGCCCTACGGTTTTCGCTGGCACTTTGATGAGTTCTTCTCCGGCTCGGCCGGAGGCAACTGTGGTCTGCCCGGCAACGAGACTTGTCGAGGCGTAGCGCCTGCCAACGGCATGTTCCAGCCCGTGCTCGGCGCAGCGCTCTTCGGCGCAGCGCTCGGCTACCTCGTGCATCTCAACCGCGGCGAACGCCGACGGCAGCGGCTGTTCTTCCTGGCGGCCTGGTACTTCACGGCGCTCGCCGCCCTCGCCAAAGGCGCCCCGGGCTTGGTCTTGCCCGTCGTGATAGCCGCGGCCACACTGGTCGCAATGCGACGCTGGCGCGACCTCACGCGCCTGGAGCTGGCTGGGTTTTGCTTGCTCTTCGCGGCCGTGTGCTTGCCTTGGTATGTGCAGTCGTACATGCGACACGGCGAGCCATTCACGGATCGCCTGCTGTTTCATGACATGTACAAACGCGCCTTCGCGCATGTCCACGACACCAATGCGGGCAACGACGTCTCATTCCGCTACTACCTCTGGCAGCTCGGCTACGGGCTGTTTCCATGGACCGGCCTGGCCATGGCGGGCCTGTCGGTCACACTCCGACGCGCGACTGAGGCAAGCCAGAAGGCGCGCGTCCTTGCGACACTGAGCTTGTTGTGGCTGGTCGTCAGCTTCGGAATGTTCTCGCTGTCCTTGACCAAATTCCATCACTACGCTCTGCCGTGCGTGCCCCCTTTGGCGATCGGCGCGGCCCTGTTCATGGATCGAGCGCTCGCTGGGACACCCAGGCTAAGCCAGCGGAACGCAGCGCTCTACGCGGCCGCGATGCTGAGCGCCACGCTCATGCTGGTCTACGGGGCTTCGCGCTTGCTCGACGGCACAGCGTTCGGTCGTGTCCTGCCCCCGGCTACGCTCCCTCCGGCCTCCCCCGTCCAGGCCGGTGTCTTCTTGAGCTTGGGTCTAGGGCTCGCTGGATTTTCCCAGCACCGGCTGCTCGGCGCACTTCCAGAGCCGAAACGCCAGCCGCTGCTCGGCGCGCTCGGCATTGTGGCCGGATTGATCACGCTGCTGGTGACGCGCGACCTTGCGAGCTCAGCTCCGGGCGACGTGTCCAGCTCTGCACGCTTGCTGCACCTCATCACCTACAACTACAAGCGAACCTGGCCCGCTAGCCTTGATTTCACCGCCGTGCAGTGGGGCTTCGGCGCGGTGGCGAGCGTGTGCTGTTTTGGCCTGGCTCAGCCTCGACTGCGCCGACACGCCGCCGTGATTCTCTGCGCGGTTTGCGTATGGTTCTGCGTATTCACGGTCAGCGTCTACCTGCCCCGGGTCGCGCCCCACTTTGGGCAGCGCGAGCTGTTTCTGACCTACTACCGGACGCGCCAGAGTCCCAGAGAACCCATTGTCGCCTACCAGATGAACTGGAAGGGTGAGAATTTCTATGCCGGTAACCGCCTCCCCGCCTTCGTTTCGTCTGGTGCCAAGTTCAAGGCTTGGCTCAAGCGCCAGCGCAGCGCCGGCACTCGCATCCTGTTCTTCGTCACCGAGCACGGACGGGTAGGTACCCTCAAGAGCGAACTGGGTCCGCTGCGAACACTCACCACGCTCACCGACAAGCTTCTGAACAACAAGTTCGCGCTGGTTCGGGTCGAGCTCGCAGAGCCTTCGACTCAGGCAGCGCCTGACACCGAGTAGTCGCGTTCAGGCAGCGCCGCCACCCTCGTAGTCGACCATGCGCACGCCGCGGCGCGATTTATCCGCTTCGGTAGCCGCTCGCACTTTCTCGTACAAGGCCACCACGTCGGTCTTGATCTCGACAACGTTGAGCTCGGGCGTCGTCTTGTCGAAGGTTTTGAGCAGCAGGTTGCCGGTGCCCATAATGCGCTGCCCGAACGGGCGCTCCACCGTGTAGTCCGCAACGCGATACAGATCGATCTGCTCCAGCCGCTTGGAGAGCACTCCGCTTTCAACCACGATGCGCCGGGTCGTGATCCGGTAGTGTCGACCCAGCGTCTGAAACCAGCGCACGAGCAGCCAAAGGCCCAGGCTCAGGATCACCGCAAGCAGGGTGGCGAACCCAGGGATCAGCGCCGCTCGCCCTTCGAAGAGCACTTCCTCGCCTTCGTGCAGCCCGATAGCGCTGGGAACTCCTGGCATGGCCGTACCCAGTAGCACGCGTCCGACCAGAGGCCCCACCTAGCCTGGCTCCTCCGCCCAAATAGCCCGGCTGTGGCCTTGACGGCGGGCGAGCCGGTTGCTGAGCTTGCGCCACATGCCCAAACCACCCGAGGTGCGCATCGCCCTTTTTGGCATGAAGGGGGCAGGCAAGACGACCTTGCTGGCCAGCTACTTTGGGAATCAGCAGCGACACGCGTTCGAAGAGACGCACGGCTACCGACTCGAAGCCGCCGACGCGGCCCAGGGCAGCTTGCTCCTGTCGCGCTACTATCGACTCGAAGGCGGAGCGTTTCCGGTCGGAACCGATGGCTTCGACGAGCTCCGCTTTGGCTTCAAGGTACACGAGCTGCCCACGCCAAGCCTCAGTGTCGTTTGGTACGACTACCCAGGCGGGTGGTGGGAGACCGCACCCAGCGATGAGGCGGAGCGGAGCGCGCGCCGTAACGCCTTGCAGAATCTGCTCGAGAGCCACGCCGCCATCCTGCTCATCGACTCGGAGCGCTACCTGAGCGAAGGCCTGGGCTACGTGCGCAGCCTGCTCGATCAGTTTCGCGCCGAAATTCGCCGCATCACGGGCGAGCTTTCCGCCCTGGGCAAGACGCCAGAGTTTCCGGAGCAGTGGTTGATCGCGTTTTCGAAGGCCGACCTCTTGGATCCGAGGGCCACCGCGCTTTCGCTGGGCCAAACACTGCGCGCGGGCGCGGCCGACCAGCTTTCCGGCGTGAGAAAAGCCGTTGGTGGCGCGGCCAGCTTCGGTCAGGAGTACCTGCTATTGTCAGCCGTGCGCGGCGACGGTCGGAAGGTGCTCGATGCGCATCAAACCCTGGGGCTCACCGCGATAGCCCCCATCGTGCTCCTGGGAGCGCTGGCACAGGTCGCGGAACGCACGGGTCGCGGCAAGGTTTGGGGCACCCTGGCAACGCTGCTTGAGGTGATGAGAGGTCTCAGCGACGCCGTGGACAAGCTGGACGATCTCTTGCCGCCAAAATTCCGGGCGCTCACCCTCCTGCTCAAGGCGCTCCGCACCAAGCAGGGCTTGTCTATCGGCGCCGATAGCTTGCGGAAGAAACAGCGCTCGGCAGCCCAACGCGGCAAAGCGCTGGACGCCGTCGCGTACGCGCTGCGCGCCGAGCTCGGAAGCGCGGAAACCGAGCGCGCCTACTTCAGGGAACGAGACGCCGGTGGCTGAGCGGAAGCTTCACCTGAAAGTGAAGGATCTGCTGTATCGAACGCGAGGTCGCGACTGGGACTACGCCTTCTTGCTCCAACCGGCACCCCTGCTGAGCGAAGGCTGGTACACGATTCATCGACGCATTTTCGCCAACGTCGAACCTACGCCCGAGCCCCTGCTGCTCCGCGGTACCCTCGCGATCGGCCAAGGTCACCCCTTCTTCGCCAGCGCCTTCACGGACCAGGAGCGCCGAGACCACCAGGGGCGACCCGTCGCCCACTACCTGGTCTGGTTCGCGCGAGCCGGCGACCCCAGCCCCGACGGCGACTTCGGCGCCCCCCTCCTCACAGCCCTCAGCGCCGCGCTAGCGGCAGTCTTCGAGCTTGTGCCACAGCAACTTCTGCGCGGCCAAACCGCGGCCCTCGACAGCTTGCTGCGCGACCGCTTCGCTCAGGCACTAGGCTCATCCGAACTCACCCTCGCTCTCCGAGACAGGTCAGAGGCTCGCTGGCTGGGGACCGTCGCGCTCTAAGCCGAGAAGCCGCTCCGGTCTCAGTCGGCCTTCAGTGCCGCCAGGAAGTCCCGCTCCATGAGCGTCTTCCTGCCCGCCAGCTCGGCGTGCTGCACGGCTTTGTCACAGAGCTTGCGTAGGTGGTCGGAAAGCACCTCCGTGACGCCGTCCGAGGTGCTCATGCCCGAGCGCGCCTTGACGTAGCCCTTGAGCTTGGACACGACGACCAGCACCTCTTTCGGGAGGTTGTCGCCCGGAAGGCCCACGATCCGTCGAGTCTTGTCGGCTTCATCTGACACTCGTACCTCCTCTCGCGCGCCGCGTTGGTGGGCGGCCTCGCGTCGCTCGTCAGCTGCTGCGTCCTCGGTAAGCTCGGCCAGGTAGGCTTCACGGCTCGGTGCCTTGACAGGCTCCGCCCAGGCGTCGCGATGACGCATCATGGGCACGTGAGCGTCCCAGCAAGCGACCGAGCAGAAGAACAAACCCAGTCGCTTCCGATTGCAGGTCGAAACGCTGCACCGATAGTAGTCGGCCGAGAAGGCAAGCGGCGCCTTGCACTCGCTACAGTGTTTGAAATGCGTGGGAGGAGAGCCTGAGGTCGAACTCAAGACGCTGCAGCTTGCCCGAAAGCCTGCCGGCGGCCCAGCCCAAACGACGCCGAAGAGCGCGGTCTCATCGATGCGGGAACCTAGGCCTGCTGCTCGTAGTGGGCTTCAAGCGCGTCGAGCAAGCCGTCGACGGTGAACACGGCGGCCTGGCAGGTCGGCGAGATCCCAGCGGCCTTCAGTGTGCCGGTGGTGACGGGGCCGATGCTGGCCACAGCGACGCGCCCCAGGAGCCGCCCGGCGTCTTCGCCCAAGGCGTCCAGAGTCGCGCTGACCATGGAGCTCGAAGTGAAGAGAACGGCGTCCACCAAACCTTGCTCAATGAGACCCTTGAGCTCGGAGCCCGCACCGGCCAGCGCCTTGGTCTCATAAGCGGCGGCTACGTCGACGTCAAAGCCGCGTTCGCGCAGGCTCTCAGGCAGCACGTCACGGGCGACCAACGCACGGAGTAGCAGCACGCGCCCACGCGTACCTTGCGCGAGGACCGCCGCCGCCAGTCCTTCTCCGGTAAACTCCTGGGCAACGACCTCCGGAATGATTCCGAGCCGCAGCATGGCCTCGGCCGTCCTGGGTCCAATGACCCCGACCTTGGCGGCACCGAAGGCGCGCGCGTCGCGCTTCGTTCGCCCGAGCTGCGCACTCAGTCGGTCCACCCCGTTGGCGCTGGTAAGCAGCACCCAGTCGTAGCTATTCATGGCCGCGACCGCCCGCGCAAATCCGGCGGGGTCGGGCGGCTCGCAGATCTCGAGCATCGGCAGCGAGCGGGCGGCCGCACCGCGCTCCCGAACGGCACGAGCCGTCTCGCGCGCCTGCGCTGCCGGCCGCGGAATCACGATGCGCTTGCCAAACAGCGGGCGTGAGTCGTACCAAGCCAACCGTTCGCGCAGCGTCGCGACCTCACCTATCAGGATAATGGCCGGGTTTTTCAGGCCCGCCTCGAGCGATTTCTGGGCCAGTTCGCTAAGCTGCGCCGTGACCACTCGCTGCTCGGGACGCGCGCCCCATTGAATGACTGCAGCTGGCGTGCTCGGCGACCGTCCGCCATCGATGATCGCGCGGGTGATTTCGCTGATTCGGCGCATTCCCATCAGCACACAGATGGTATCGGTCGCCGTGGCCAGCTTCTTCCATGACTCCGGCGACCACTCCATCCCCGCGCGGTCGCTGCCGGTAATGAACGTAACACTCGACGACAGCTCGCGGTGGGTCAGCGAAATGCCCGCATACGCGCTGGCGGCAACCGGCGACGACACGCCCGGCACGACCTCAAACCTAACTCCCGCCTCCGCGAGCGCCAAAGCTTCCTCTGCCCCACGAGCGAACATGAACGGGTCCCCACCCTTCAGGCGGACCACGCGTTTGCCGGCGCGCGAAAGCTCGATCATTTGCGCAATGATCGCTGCCTGCACCGCGCTGTCTTCGCCATAGCGCTTGCCGACGTTGTGCTGCTCCGCGTGCTCGCACGCCTCAAGCAGCGCGGGGTGCGCCAGCGCGTCGTAGAGCACCACGTCGGCCCGCGACAACACCGAAAGCCCCTTGACCGTGATAAGCTCTGGGTCACCGGGGCCTGCGCCAAGCAGCCAGACTTTTCCATGGGCCATGACGCATGGCTTACGACGGAATGGCCTGCAATTGCGGATGGGGCGTGCTGGGCGACGGGAAGGCTGTGGCGTCACGCCCCCAAGCAGCCGTCAGGCACTCGTCAGATAATCGATCGTAACCGTCTATAACTCTTAGGTTTTACTCATCGCGATTGACCGCTGGCCCGAACAGCCGATGATTGTCCCACCCTGTGCGCTCGTGTAGCTCTGAGGGGCACAAGGTAGGACAACGAATGCCGCAGGTCGATTCAGCCGAGAGCCGCGTACCGAGTGACAGTTGGTACGTCACCAATGGCGTTGTGGCGGTGGGGCCCGTGACGTTCGAGTTGCTGCTGCGCGGGGTCGCGCATGGCCGCATCACGACGACATCGTTCGTCCGGCATGAGCTGTGGCAGGTGTGGCGGCGGCTGGATGAGATGGAATCGCTCAGTGCCGTCCGTCGCCGACAAACGGTCGAAGACTTGGCGAACGCCAGCGCTGGCGTTGAGCAGCGGGCCCGCAGCAAGTTCAGCGAGCCGCCACCGCCGCCAAGTGGCGCGGAGCTGTCGTCGCGCGCCGTCAATCTAGAGCCGGCGCAACGCCACAGCTTTCGTCCGGTCTCAATCGATCCCGTCGGCGTGCTGTCGAACGCCGCCGAGCTTCAAGAGGCGCTGCTGCTCACCGTCTCCACCGCCGTTGCGGCCGCCTCGGCCGACGTCGGACTGGTGCATCGGGTGCGCGGCGACTTGGGCGCGGCCGTCACTGTCGGCGGTCACGGGCCCGGCACGGAACTGCTCCTCGGTGAGCGCTTGTCCGAGGACGACCCGACCTTGGGCGCAGCCCGGAGTGGGCGCACGATCGTCTCGGAACCGGTGCCTGGTGACGCCGGGCGCTACATCATCGGGCGTATTGCGCGCTGTTTGGCCGAGCCGGAGAGCGTTGCCATGGTTCCCTTGCTCTTATACGGCGAGCTGGTGGCTATCTTCGAGATTGGCCGGCGCAGCCGCCCGCTCAGGGCCCATGAGGTAGCGCGCGTGGAAGACGTCGTGGAGGCGCTCGCTGAGCGGACCGTGGTCATGGGTTGGCTGGACTAGCCTGCGCCAGGAGTGTGGGCTCGACGCGGGCAAACTGTAGCTCATGAAGCCGGGCGTAGAGCCCGCCCGCCGCTATCAGCGCCTCATGACTGCCTTGCTCCACCAAACGGCCACGCTGCAGCACCAAGATGCGGTCGGCGGCGCGCACGGTGCTCAGTCGATGCGCAATGACGAGGGCGGTTCGACCGCGCAGCAATTCTTCGAGGGCGAGCGACAGCCGGGCCTCGGTATCGCTGTCGATACTGGCGGTCGCTTCATCCAGGATCAGGATCGGAGCGTCGCGGTACAGGGCGCGTGCGAACGCGATCAGTTGCCGCTCGCCCGTAGAGAAGTTCCTTCCTTGCTCCAGCACGGGCGTGTCGAGCCCCTGCTCGCGCCGGGCAAAAACGTCATAGGCTCCGATCCGACGCAGCACCTCTTCAACGCGCGCTCGGTCGGGAGTCTCCCCGGCGGCCACATTGCTCATCACGCTACCGGGGAACAGGTAGACGTCCTGCGGCACCACCGCGAAAAGCCGACGTAGCGCCTCGCGCTCAAAGCTTCGAACGTCCCTACCGTGCACTCGCACCGCCCCCCCCGATATCTCGTACAAGCGCAGCAAAAGCGCCGTCATCGTGGTCTTGCCAGAGCCGGTCGGGCCCACCAGCGCTACCCGCTCGCCACGCGGCACCTTGAAGGAAAGGTCGCGGAGCACCGGTGAGCCGGGCTTGTACGAAAACGCGACGTTCTCGAACTCAAGCGCCAGCTCAGGGTCTCCATCAGCGTAGCCCTTTAGCGCCGGCGCGTCCGGATCGGGAGTCTCGAGCAGGCTGAAGACGCGCTCGGCACCGGCCATCGCACTCTGCAACAGCGTGTAGCGTTGCGCGAGCGTGCTGATCGGGTCGAAGAACTCTTTGATATACGCGGCGAAGGCGACCAGCGTGCCAAAGCTCACCGGGCGATCGCCCAAGGACACGACGATCGAAGCCAGGCAGATGGCCCCAATCGTATCGATGGCCGCGTCCTGAATGGCATCCCACTTGATGGCCGCGTTGCTCGCATCCCGGTAGCGCCCGTTGACCTCGTCGAACTCCTTGGCCGCCGCCGACTGCCGACCAAACGCCTGAATCACGGTCATGCCCGTGACCTGCTCATTGGTGGTCGCGTTCATGCGCGCAGTATCGGCCCGAATCGCGCGAAACGCCTCGCGCATCCGCCGCCGCACGAACACTACGAGCAGTGCGACCGGTGGGACGCCCACGAACGCAAGCAACGAAAGCCGCAGGTCCAGCGAGAGCATAAGCACGACGATACCCACCAGCTTCAGCAAGTCACCCAGCGACAGCAGAGCGCCAGAAGCGAACAACTCGAGCATCGCATCAACGTCGTTGGTGACGCGCGACACCAGCTTGCCCACCAGCTGCCGATCGAAGAAGCCCAACCGCTGCCGCTGAAGGAAGCGGAATACGTCGCGCCGCAGATCGGACATCGCACGCGCGCCAGCGACCTGCATGGCGTACATCTGAAAAAAGTTCAGGATCTGCTCGACGATCAGCACGGAAGCCAGCAGCAGGCCGCCCTGCATCAGCTTCTCCGCGTTGCCCGAAACGATGCCGTCGTCGACGGTACTGCGCATGATCAGCGGGCGGACCAGCGCGCCGGCCGAGCTGAACAGGACGACCAGCAGGGACAGCCAAAGCAGCTTCTGGTGGGGCGCCACGAACGGCCACATCTTGCGAATCAGCGCAAGATCGTAGGCCTTGCCGTAGCGCTCGTCCTCGTGGAAGGCCTTCACGGCCGCCGCAGCGCGCGTGTTGCGACCTGGTGTAGCCGAGCCCGGGACGGCCGGCGCGCCGTTACCCTCGCTCACGGTCGCACCCCAGGCTCGCTGAGCGCGGCCTCAACATCCGCGGCTTCGCCGGCAAGCGCTTGCAGCTCACGCTCGATCCGCTGCTCCTCAGCAAACCTGGCATAGAGGCCTTCGCGCTTGCGCAGCTCTTCGTGCGTCCCGCTCTCGACGACTCGCCCCTGGTCCAGCACCAGGATGCGGTCACACTGCGAGGCCGCCGCCACGCGGTGTGTGATAAGGATCAGCGAACGAGCCTGGCGTTGGCGCGCAATCGCCTCAAGAATTCCCTGCTCGGTGCGGGCGTCCACGGCACTCAGCGGGTCGTCCAGCACCAAGATCTGCGGTTGTGAGACGAAGGCGGCAGCCAGCGCAACCCGCTGCTTCTGCCCGCCCGACAGCTGGACACCGCGCTCCCCCACGACCGTGTCGAAGCCATCCGGCAACTCGGCCACTTCCTCAGCGATCTGAGCCTCAGCGGCCGCCCGATGCACGCGCTGCCCGGCTTCGGCCGAGTCCGGGTCGTCCAAACAGAAGGCGATGTTGCGACCCACCGTGGTACTGAACAGGAACGCGTTCTGCTGGGCGTAGCCAACAGCCTTGCGGACCGTCGCCAGTGGCAAGTCGCAAACGTCGTAGCCACCGACGAACACCGTCCCTGGCGGCGTCGGCAGCAGCCGAGCAAGGAGCAGCGCCAAAGTGGATTTGCCGCTCCCAGTGCGGCCCACAATTGCCAGCGACTGGCCGGGAGCCAGCTCGAACGCCACATTGTCGAGCACTGGAAGCTTGCCATAGGCAAACGAAAGCCCCTTGACCTCCAAGTATGAGGAGAGCGCGGGTGGCTGCTCGGTTCCATCCTTGATGTCCGGATCGGCCTGGAAGATCTCAGCGAGCCGCGAGTAGGAAGCCCGACCGCGCTGCAACATGCCGACGATGAAGCCGAGCGACATGAGCGGCCAGGTCAGCCGCCCGAGCGCGCGCGTAAACGACAGAAATTCTCCCTTGTTGAGTTCTCCCCTCATGACCAGGTGGCCGCCGTACCAGAACACCACGAGCAGGCCTACCGCCAGCGTGATCTGCAAGATAGGCGTCATCGAACCGCGTAGCCGCGCCAGCCCGAGGCTCTTGTCGAGATACTTCTGGTTGGTCACCTCGAAGGCTTCGGCCTCGCTGCTCTCGAGCGCGAAGGAGCGCACAACCCGTACGCCCGCGATGCTCGCTTGGACACGCCCACTCATCTCGCCGAGCGCCGCCTGCGCATCTCGCGTGCGCACGAAGAACTGCGTCGAGAAGGCGCGCGTGACCACGAGCAGGATCGGCAGCGGCAACATGGCTGCCGCCGTCAATTTCGGTGACATCGGCAGAATCACGAACAAGGCGCTGATCAAAGCGAAGACGGCATTGATCACATTGAGCACACCAAAACCGAGCAGCAGGCGGACTTGCGAGAGGTCGTTGGTCACTCGGCTCATGATCTCGCCGATGCTCATGCGTCGGTAGAAAGAGGGACCCAGCGTGAGCAGCTTGGCCGAGAGCACGCGGCGCAGCTCGTATTCCGCGTTGCGACCTGCGTTGAAGACGGCCACCCGCGAGAAGACCCGTATCCCAAACGCGAACAGCGCAACGAGAATCAATTCGAAGCCAAGCACCATGGCGGGCCCACGCTGATGCTGATCTGCCAGGTTGATGGCGCGGCTGAACCGAGTATCGAACCAGTACTGAGCGAACTGGTAGATGGCTAAGAGGAGTAGGCCGTAGGCATAGCGGCGAGCCTGCCGCCCAAACTGAGCCCACAAGCCAAACGGCAAGCCGGCCGCCACTGCGTCAACAGCGGCGATCCCGAAGGCCCGCGGCGCGGGGGCTGGCGAGACGGCTTCATTCATGGGGCAGCGCTCCCCGCATGTGGAGTTGAGCCGCCCGCGGGTCAAGACCTACGATGCCGGCTGCCGGCCCGGCCAACCTACGTTCAGGGCTTATTGCGCCGCGACCGGCGCGGCGCGAGGCAGCGGCCAGCGTGCGGTGGGGATCGGGAAGGCGGGCTTGGCGAACAAATAGCCCTGGCCGTAGTGCGCCCCCGTGTCCAGCACGGCGCGCAGCTCCTCCTCCGTCTCGATGCCCTCGGCCACGACCTTGGCCCCCAGCTCCTCGCACAGCGACACCACTTGGCGCACGAGGATCTGTTGGCGACGGCTCTTCTCGATCCCGCGAATCAGAGCGATATCGAGCTTCACGACGTGGGGCTCAAGATCGACGATACGCTTCAAGTTGGAGTGACCGGCGCCCAGGTCGTCGACGACCAGGTAGGCGCCGCCGCGTGAGCAGATCTCCTTCAGGACCCCAGCGCACAGCCCGAAATAACTAAACGCAGCCGACTCGGTGATCTCGAGGTATACGGCGCGGTCGTGAAAGAATAGCGGATCATCAGGGCGCACGAGCCAACCGTCGCTGAGTTCGTGCGGGTGCAAGTTGACGAACAGCGGCGCATCCGGGCAGCGGCCGAAGGCAACCTCGCGGATCTTCCTGCCCAGCGGTCCACAGGCACGCTCGGCCTCGGCTTGCTGAAAGAGCACGAGCGGGTTCTTGAACTCCGGCCACTTGCAGCGTGTGAGCGCCTCATACGCAAACGTAAAGCCCGTCTGCATGTCCACGATGGGCTGGAACACCACGTCGAGATCGCCAACGGTGATGTCGGCTATCGGGCTCGTCTTGAGCGCCGACACCGAAACGGTGCGTTGAAAATCGGTCGGAGGTGGCTTTGTGCTCGCCAGTGCCATTCGTTGCGCCCACCCCACGTGAACGGCATGAACCCGGGTGTCATTACCCTGTCAGCGCGGATTAGTTTCGTCTCAGGCGTCCCGAACAGGGACGAATCCCTAGAACAGCCCGATGCTGAAGTGAAAGGCGCCCAGGGCCTCCCAAAAGCGCTGCCGGGTACGGGTTGAATCTAGTTCGTCCAGAACGCGATCCAGATTGAAGCCATAGTCGAAAACCAGCGGCCCCACGGGCGTGCCGATGCGGATGCCGCTGCCGACGGCATAGCGGAGGCGTAGCGACTGCGCCTTGAAGGCCCCAAGCGAGCTCCACAGATTCCCGGCGTCAAGGAAGACCGCGGTCTGGACGCTGCTCGTGAGCGGGATGCGCAGCTCGGCGCGCGGATTGATGAAGATGTCGCCACCTCGAATGAGGATGCGATCGACGCTGAGCAGTTCGGTGTCGCCAGGATCCGCGCGGCGCAAGACCTCCGCGTCCAGTAGTTGCTGCGCAATGTCCTCGGGGATGAGCGAGTCCTGCGAGAAGCCACGAACGGAGTCGACGCCGCCCATGAAGAACAGGCGATCGGGATAGGTGTGAGAACCCTGGAGCAGCTGGCTGTTCAGTCCCCAACGAAAGCTCACCGCCAGCGCCATGCCGCGCTTGCTGAGCGGCACGTAGCCCGCAACCCGCGACGTGTACTGCATGAAGTCGCTTGTCACCGGATCGAAGGCGGCTTGCCCGCCACTCTGCGCGGCCAAGTCCGCGGTTTCACCGACGGGCTTGGCATGAACGTGCTCCGCTGAGCCCGAGATCAAGAACCCGCGAGTGGCGTCCAGCGGCACGTCGCGCTGATCCCAAGTTGCCGAGGCTCGCTGGGCTATCACGAACGTGGTGCCCTTTGGCACACGGAAAGTGCGAAGCTGACCGGTGTTCCTGATGTACTCTTCGAGAGACTGCGTGTTACCAAGAATCGTCGCTGTATTGAGCTCAAGTGAGCCACCAAGCTGGGCGGACAGCCTGCGTTCAGGGCGAAAGATCATAGTCGGGATGAAGGCGTCCTTGGTCAAGCTGTAGTCGCGCGCGTTGTCGCGGACGTCTATCGCCTCCACGTTCAGACGAAACAACGGACCCAGCCCAATCTCCGGAAACTCCACGCTGGCAGAGTTGTGGCGACCGAAACGGGTTTCAACGGGTTCGTGCTTGGCCCGCACGTCCTCCTCCAGGATGAATTGCTGCGGCAGGAAGTTGAGCTGCGAACGCAACGTCAGCTGCACGGCCTCGCCCGCCAAGTTGCGATGCCCGTATTCGAACGAGATCCTGAAACCTTCGCCGCTGCTAAGCCCCGGGCGAACGTCGACGTACTGCGCCAGCCGTTCCTCGACGCTGACCACTACCACCTTCTCGCGAGCGGGCACGTAGGGGTCCTCGAAGCCAACGTTCACGCTACCGAACACGCCGAGGGTTGCCAGGCGTTCCTCAGTCCGGCGCACCAGGCTCCGCCGGTAGACGCCACCCGGTTCGAGCGCCACGCGACTGCGAATCAGACGCTCACTGGTCACCTGGGCGCCCTTGATCACGACGCGCGCCACCCGCACCCGCTCGCGCTCGCTGATCACGAAGCGCGCGCGCCCCCGGGTACGGTCCGGCGAAAGATCGAGTTCGACCTCGACCTCGGCAAAGGCGAACCCCTCCTCGGCGTAGGCGTCCAGGATGCGCCGGCGCGCGCGATCAATCTCCGCCTGGCTGAGCGGCGCCGACAACTCGAGCTCAGCCGCAAGGAACAGCTGACTCTCCACCAGAACGCGGTTGCCTCCAAAGGCTACGTCGTAGAGGTAGGTTCGAGGTCCTAGCTTGATCGGCAGGTGCAGGCTCGCTTCGTCCGAGCAGCGCCTGCCCTGCTTGGGATCGGGCTCGCAGTTGAACGAGGCATCCAGCGCCGGCTGTTCCAGCGGTAGCCCCAAGGCGTCGTAGCTGCAGCTGACTGCGGGGACAGGAGGCGCTGCCGTGTGCAAGCACTGGCCCGACGGAGAGCGGCGATCGCAGGCTCGACGGACGAGCTGTGCGGGACCGACGCTGGCCGACAGGTAACCCTCGGAACGATAAAGCTCCCGCAAGTGCTCAACGGCTCGCTCGTACACGTCGGGCACGTAGTAGCTGTAGGGCGTAAAATCGCGCGGCGCATGGCGCATGCCTTGGGGCCTGCCGGGTCCGAACAGCGGCTCGGTGACGCGCGAATCGACGGGACCAAGCGGCTCTCCGCCCGGCAGCTCGGCAAGAAAGCTATCGATCTCCGCGTTGACCTGGGCGGGCGCGATCTGCGTGAGGCAGGGGAAGCGTCGCTCGCTCACGCGAAGCGGAGAGCCTTCTCGAAGCACGAAAACCAGATCGCTCACAGGCGAGCCCGGGCTCGTGCGCTCGCTTGTGCGCACTTGGACGTCAAGCCGGCCCCGAGCCAGGTAGTGCTGCCGCAGCTTCTCCGCCAGGCTCTCGGGCGAGCGATCGTCGGCGTCCTTCAGCTCCAACGCCGCCAGGAGCTCGTCGTCGTCGAACAATCGATTGCCTTCGAACAAAAGCCGAATGCGCTGGCCCGCGTAGACTTGCACCTTGAGCACGAGTTGGCCGCGTTGGCCTGACTCAAGCACGTGCCGCACTAGCGCCTGATGAAATCCCCTCGCCCGAAGCCGGGCCTCGAGTGTCCGATCAGCCGCCGCAAGCGCGTCCGAGTCTGCCCGAGCGCCCGCCGCGACCTCGTACTCACCGAGCAGCCCTTTGAGCACCGGTTCAGCCGGGTCTGGCCAGGCGAAGAAATCGCGTCGATCAATGCGCCGCGGCAGGCCAGGGTCGATCTCGATACGCAGGGCGATCCTGAGCGGGTCGTCGGTATCGATGGCCGATACCTGAGCCTTCGCTTTGGGGAAGCCATGGAGTGCGTACTCGGCGAGGAGCCGAGCCTCCAGCTTGGCGAGATCGCCAGGCACCAGCTCACGGCCCAACTGGGCGCCAGCCTTGCGCAGCAGCACGTCCTCGGCCAGCACGCCCCCGGTAACCCGAACGTCGGCGATCACGCGCCGAGGCGTCACGCGGAAAGTTAGCGCGACGCCGGTTCCCTCGGCCTGCACCTCAGCCGTCGCATCCGCGAAGCTGCCGGACTCGAGGAGTTGGTCGAGCGAACGCCTGACCAATTCGGGCGAGAAGACCTGACCGACCTCGGCACGCACGCTCGGGCGGAGACCGACCCAACGGTTGCCCACCACCTGTAGCTCCACCCGCACCAGCACGCGTCCGGTAAGCTCCACCAACTCGGGCGCCGGACGCAGCTCGGGCACGCCCGGCCGCACCGGTGCCGCCGCGGGCTCAGCGGCTGCGGGCTCAGCCAGCCCGGCGGCGCTCAGCCCAAGCGTCCAGGCGAGGGCCAGGCGGAGCGCTCGGAGGGCCTGCATCCGCCCCCTTATACTGTGGTATGGGCCCGACATGCTTCAGGCGTCGGCCCAAGTCCGTCCCCCCAGACGGACGCAGCGCAGGTCGGGCGGCTGGGCCAGGATCCGGCGCTGGCTGCTCGGAGCGATCGTGGCTTTGGCCCTGCTTCTGCCGTTGTCCTGGTACGTCGTCCATCGCTTCGAGTGGGCAGGACCGCTCGTCGCCAACAGCCTGCGCGCCGTGGTTGGCGTAGACAACGTCGCGCATCTTGAAGACTTCGTCTACGCCGTCGAGGACCGCGTCAATCGCTTCACGCGCAAGGGTGAGAAGCCGAAGGCGCACTGGCAAGTGCCGCAGCCGGCGAAGGCTGCCTCGGTGAGCGCCGAGCCGACGGCCGACGCTGGCCAACGTCCTGGTTTACCTGCCTTCGTCCTCAAGGACGCGGGGCCGGCGCTCAAGGCCTGGTCGGCACCCGGGGACGGGAAGTGGGTGCCGATGAACGACCCACGCCGGCCGGGTGAGCCGCCCTACATGTTCAAGACTTTGCTCCACCCCGACCGCGGCCGCTCGTGGGCCGAAGTGTTCGTGGTGGCCGTTGACCTTCGGCGGGTCCGGCTCTACGCGATGGCCGGCAGCCGCGAGCCTGCGGCCGACTCCCCTGAGGCGGAAAAATACGAGCGACCGGCGCTGATCCCCCGGGAGCATCAGGAAGAGGTGCTGGGCGCCTTCAACGGCGGTTTCATGACGGAGCACGGCGGCTACGGCATGAAGATCGACGGCGTTCAACTCGTCAAGCCGAAGCCCAATGCCTGCACGGTCGCGGTGTATGACGACGACTCGGTGCGCATCGCCACCTGGAGCAAGCTTGTGGGCGAGGCCGAAGGCGAAGGCGGCGAGGCCAAGAAGCCTGGGCTGCGCTGGTACCGGCAAGCGCCAGAGTGCATGTGGGAGGGCGACAAGCTTCACCCGGGCTTGCAGGACGGCAAGGGGCTAAAGTGGGGAGCCACACTCGACGGCGACACGGTGATCCGACGCTCGGGCATCGGACTGGGCCGGACGCGTGACGTGCTGTACGTGGCCATCACCAATCACTCTTCGGCGCGCGTTCTGGCTGACGGCATGCACCATGCCGGCGCCGTTGACGTCGCGCAACTCGACGTCAACTGGTCCTACCCGAAATTCGTAACCTTCGAGCCGGGAGACGCCGGACCGGATCGCGTGGCAGTCGCGCTTTCGGCAGGCTTCGAGTATTCGCCGGACGAATACCTGCGCAAGCGCCAGCGCAGAGACTTCTTCTACCTCGCTCGCAGCGATACCGGCCTGCCCGCACCCTCAGGCTTCACGGCGAAAGGTAACGCAGAGCTCGCTCGCTGAGCCCTGACCCTCCCCATGCCGGAGCTACCCGAGGTCGAGGTCACGCGTCGCCGCATCGCCAAGCTGCTGGTCGGTCGCCGGATCAAGAGCGTCGAGACAACCCGGCCAAGCTACTTCTTCCTGACGAGCCCGCATAAACTTCGCTCGCAGCTGCCGGGCCGCCGGATCGACGCCCTGCAGCGGCTGGGTAAATACTTGTTGGCCGAACTCGACGATGGTCAGCGCTTGCTCCTCCACCTGGGCATGACAGGACAACTGTTCGGCGAGGGAGCCCGTAGCTTCCGCTTCGTGCGCGCGCCCGACCGCAAAGCCCGCGACGCCGAAGCGCCGCGCAGCTTCGCCCCCGACGCGCATACCCACCTGCGAATCCATTTCCAGGACGGCGGCCCCAGCGTGTTCTTTCGCGATGTGCGCAAGTTCGGAAAGTGCCTACTCCTGGCCGAAGGCCAAAGCGACGCTCGGCTCGAGAAGCTGGGCGTCGACGCGCTCAAGGTGAGCGGCGCGCACCTGTTCGATGCCGCTCGCGTGCGGCGTATCCCCATCAAGTCGCTACTGCTGGATCAATCGGTGATCGCCGGCATCGGCAACATCTACGCGGACGAGGCGCTCTTTCTCGCTCGGGTCAACCCACGTCGCCAGGCCCGGCGCACCACGCTTGCCGAGTGTGTTGCCCTGGTGAAGGGCGCCAAGCGCGTGATGCTGCGTTCGATCGAAACGGGCGGCTCCAGCATCAGCGACTACGTCACCCCGGACGGCTCCGACGGCGGCTACCAGCATGAGCGCCGCGTCTACGGCCGCGAAGGCGAGGCGTGCCCCAGCTGCGGGTCTGCCATCCAGCGCGTCGTTGTCGCCCAGCGCTCCAGTCACTATTGCCCGAGCTGCCAGCCCTGAGCCGACCGCAGCCGGGGGATGGCGGCCCTTGTAGGTTTTCACCACACCTGAAGTAGCTACCCGCAGCAGAAACCTGACCCACCGCGGCGTCTGGAGCGACTTTACTAGGGAGACCCCTGGTTGTCATGGTCCTGCAGGGCTCATTTGTCCTACAATCCGCATGTTGGCAGTTCGGACCTCCCTCCCTAGCCCGCTGCGTTTGGCAGCTCCGGATCCAGTCGATCCGGCGCCTGACGAAGCCTCTGCAACCCACGCGGTCGTGGCGATGGTCGAAGGGCTGCGTCGCGGTGACCCTGCCGTCACCCGACGTTTCTTCGAGGTGTACGCAGGCAGGGTAGAGCGAACACTCAGGCGACTGCTGGGACCCAGTGACGACATGGAAGACTTGGTTCACGACGTGTTCGTCGACGCCCTCGAGGCGATCGACAAGCTGAGGGAGCCCGCCGCGCTCCCCGGTTGGGTCACGGGCATCGCAGTGATTACCGCCAAACGACGACTCCAGAAACACTACCGGCGCCGTTGGCTTTCGCTCTCACCGACCGGTGTCTTGCCGGAGCTGCCCAGCTCGCCCCGGGATGTCGAAGCCCGCGCCGCGTTCCAGTCGGTTCACACAATCCTGAACCTGCTCCGGCCTGAGGACAAGATCGCACTACTCCTCTACCGCGTTGACGGGCTCACGGTCGACGACGCCTCGAAGCTGATGGGCGTTTCCAGCAGTACGTTCAAACGCCGGCTCGGCCGCGGCGAGCGCCACCTGCTCAAACTAGCCAAGCGCTCCACCACGTTGAGAATTTGGCTGGGCGACGAGGGGAGGTTGTCGTGACGGATCCGGTAGCGCGCCTGCTCGAGCAATATACGGACGGTCTCGAAGCTGACCCGCAGCCGGCGCTCAATCTCAATCGGCTGGAGCAGCGGGTGCGCGGCTCGCTCCGCGAACGCGCCGTCGAACGACGCCGCTCGGTCACGCGGCTACAGACAGCGCTGGCGCTCGCAGCGGCCTTCGCCGTCGTTTCTGCGGCGGCGGCCTTCAGCTTGGGCCAGCGCGGCGCCGACGAAAAGGCCGCAGCGCTCGTTCCAGCAGGTGATTGGGTCACAGCCGGCGCTCAGCGTGCCGAGGAACGAAAGTTTGGCGACGGCTCGTCCTTGCGCCTGGAGCGGGATTCGGCCGCGCGCGTGCAGTTCGTGATGGCCACCGGCGGGCTCGTGCATTTGGACCGTGGCAGTGTGCGGCTCAAGGTACACCACCGAGATGGCTCGACCTGGCGGGTGGCCGCCGGTCCCTACGAGGTCGAAGCCATCGGAACCGAGTTTGTGGTCGAATGGGCCGCTGCAGGTCGCAAGCCGCTTCGAGTGAGCGTGAGCGAAGGCACCGTCGCCGTGCGCGGGCCGGCCTTCAAGGGCACACGCTTTGTCTCGGCCCACCAAAGCGTCGAGGTGAACGGCGACGGCGTGAGTGGCGAGGAGGCTGCCGGCAGCCCAGCCGCTCCCGTCGAGATTCTGGCTCAAGAGACCGAGGCGACGACGACAGGTAGCCGGGCGCCGGGCAACGCGAGGGTGCCGGGTTCGTCCGATCGCACGTGGCGCGTGCTCGAGGCCGACGGCAAATACGCCGACGCGGTCAAGGCCGCTGAGCGCGGCGGACTGTCTAACCTCTACCAAACGGGCGGCTCGGACGACCTGTTGGCGTTGGCGCGCGCGGCTAGGTTCGCGAGCCGCACGGACATCGCCCGGGAGGCCCTGATGGCTTGCAGGGCCCGTTTTGCAGGCTCTCAGCAGGCGGCCATGGCGGCCTTCCTGCTCGGTCGGGCGGCCAGCGGCGCTCAGGCTGCGGAGTGGTTCTCGGCCTACCTGAAGGAGCAGCCGAACGGCGCCCTCGCACGGGAAGCGCTGGGCAGGTTGGTAGAGGCCTACGAAGCCGCGGGAAATCACGTTTCAGGGCGAGCCTCGGCCGAGCGCTACCTGAAGACCTACCCGGGGGGCCCTCACGCAGCCCTAGCGCGCCAAGCGCTCCACAGGTGACAATGACCTGAGTGAGAAGGGCCCTAGCAGCGTCACTGATCGCGCTGGGCGCGTTTGGACCAGCCAAGCTCTGGGCCGAAGGCGCGGACCGCGACTACGTGGTGCTGCTCTTGCCCGATCGCGAAACGCCCACGGCGCGCCGCCTCGAGGCGGAAATCTCGAAGCTAGATCTCGCGGTCAAGGTCACGCAAACCGCCGAGCCGATCGATCCCGATGAGCCGCACATGGCGGAGCTCGCCCAGCTCTTCGGCGGGGAAGCGCTGGTGCTGTTATCGGCCGACGGACGCGTCGCCACCATCTGGTTCAGCGACGGACAGCAGGGCGACAGGCTCAAGCGGGTCGTGCAAGCCGACAGCGGCTCGCCCGACCTGCGCTCGGAGTCCGTCATCGTCGGCACGATGGAGCTTCTCCGAGTCCGCCTGCTGACCAAGCGCGAGCCACCACCCCCCGCCACGGGTCCAGTAGCGGTAGCGCCGCCGGACGCAGCGCCAACAGCGCCGCCCGTCGACCCTAGCTATCGACCGCTCGTGCTGGGCGCGCTCGTCGGCCTCGACAAGCCCAGCTCTTCCCTCAGCTTTGGCTCCAGTTACCAACTGAATTTGGATCTCATCTTGACCGGCGCGGTCTCGCTGCGTGCCCTCGCGCGGCTGCCGGCCGCAAGCTCACGCGTCCAGCAGGACCGAGCGACGGCCGAGGTGAGCTCCGTCATCACCGGGGCGGGCGTGGTGGTGGGCGTGAACCCGCTGGCCTCCTTGCGCCTCGATCTGTTTGGCGGAGCTGGAGCCGCCCACGTGGCAGCCGAAGGGTTCTCGGAGATACCCGCCAAGACGAGCGCCAAAAGCACCTGGGTCTTCGTGAGCCTCGGCGCCCTGCGCGCGAGCCTTCGCCTCACTCCCGCACTGAGCTTGACGCTGCACGGCGGTCTCGCCGTTGCGGCCGTGCCGGTCGAGGTCTGGCTCAACGACACGCGAGCTAGCGTCTGGGGGCGTCCTGCGTTGTTCTCCGGCATCGGCCTGGAGTTCAGCCCGAACCTCCGGTAGGCACGCATCGCGAGTGGCCAGCTCAGGCTTGTGGGTCAGCCTTTCTCGATGCGTCCGGCTTCTTTCCGCGCGCGGGTCAAACCCGCCTGCCGCCGCTACTGAGCAACGCGGCGCTTCTCGCCCTTGACCGAAAACTCAATGAACCCGCTCGCACGCGAGCCGTTCACATAGACACGCCAGAGCGGAGCTCCGCTGCCTTCACGCTCCAAAAACACGTGGGTCACCTTGCCCTCCTCGATGCTGAGTTCAGTCAGCGACTGCTTGATCAGCCGAGGCAAGAGCTTGAAGTCCACGTCGTCGAGCGAAAACAGCAACGCCCCGATTTGCTTCGTGTCGCTGCCGAGCCGCACGGGCTCCGGACGCTCCACCTTGTTGGCCCAGAGCTTGTAGCTGTCCACGTGCTCGCGCTTCTTGGGATTTTGTGCCTCGAGGATGGCGTAGTACTGATAGATGACCAGTTGTTTGGCGAGGATGGGCTGGCCCAGCGCGCCGGCATAGCGCGCCTTCACCCGCGTGGCGTCGGCGAAGTAGTCCTCCTCCACGAGCCGCCCGGAAGGCACGTCGGGCGTGGGAACCGATTGCGGCGTCACGGCTGGAACGCCCTGCCCTGCGGGCGTCGCCGCGGGGCCGGCATTGAAGCTCACCTGCGGAACCACCGTGGCGACCGTCGTGACCAGACTGATGACCACCCCGGCCACGGCAGCGCCTACGCTGCCAAGGATGGCCAGGAGCACAGCGGCGCCCGCGCAACCGCGCTGAGCATGGGGGACGTGAATCACCGAAACGTGCTGCGCAGCGATCTGCTGCGTCATCGGCCGCTTCTGCGTCTGGACAAACGAGCTTGCGCCACAGAACTGGCAGGTCACAAACTCGCGATCCGGGTCGAGCTGAACGTGAGCGCCACACTTCGGACAGGTTGCTGCAACGAGCTTCGCCACGGTGGCCGGCACTGTAATTCAGGTCGCGAGCCAATCGCGAGCAGCCCCGCAAATTGCTGGGTTTCCGGGATTCTACCGGGCCGATCCCCGCGGCCGGCAGGCGCGTGTATATAGAGGGCACCCATGTCTTCCGACGCGATGAAGCAGCAAGCGGCGCTGGCCGCGCTGGCGTTCCTACCCCCAAGTGGCGTGCTGGGTCTCGGCACGGGCTCAACCACCCGCTGGTTCATCGAGGCCATAGGCGAGCTCATCCGAGGCGGTAGAACCTTCTCGGCAGTGCCAACCAGCACCGCCAGCCACGAGCTCGCCATCGCCTGCGGGATCCCGCTGCTCGACGACGCTGGCCCGTGGAGCATCGACGTGTGCGTGGACGGCGCCGACGAGGTGAGTCGCGCGCTCGATCTGACCAAGGGCGCCGGTGGAGCCCACACGCGCGAGAAGATCGTGAATCACGCCGCGCGCCTCAACGTCATCATCGTGGACGACTCCAAGCTCGTGGAGCGGCTCGGCGAGAAGCGCAAAATCCCTTTGGAGGTGCTGCCGTTTGGTCTCCGCACCACGCTCGCTGCGCTGCGAACGTTGGGAGAGCCTGAAGTGCGAGAGGCCGCCGGCGCTCCCTTCCGAAGCGACTCAGGCAACTACATCGTCGACCTCGCGGTCGCGCCCATCGAGGAGCCGGCCGCGTTCGACCAGGCCCTCAAGGGTTTACCGGGCGTGCTGGAGACCGGGCTATTCATCGCCCGCGCGGATATCGTCGTGGTGGCCGGCGAACACGGCGTGACCCAGCTCCGTCGAGGGGCGTGACCCGAAGAGCGTGATACAGTCGCGGAATGGCGCGTTATCTGGCAGCCGCGTTAGTCGTTTCACTCACGCTCATCGGTTGGCCCGGCGTCTCGCTGGCAGAGACGCCGCAGCCCGTCCCCACCGCGCGAACCGTGACCAGCACGGCACCTAGCGCACCTAGCGCACCTAGCGCACCCGCAGGCACCGTCGAGCAAGCGCGGCGCGGCGTGGTCGTCCTCGAACGTGCTGGGCGGCCCCTGGGGCTCGGCGCCGTGCTCGAAGGTGACGGGCGGATCCTGACCGCGCTCTCGGCGGTCGGAAACGGCAACTTCGTCACGGCCCGCTATCACGACGGCCAGCAGTCCCCGGTCAAGCTCGTGCACAGCGATCGCGCGTGGGATCTGGCGCTACTGGCCCCGGAAAAGAACGACAAGAAAGCCGGGCTACGCGCTAGCAAGAGCCCGCAGCTCCTTAACCTTCAGCAATTTCTGCTGGCGGGCGCTCCGAACGCCATCACGACGGCTCCCGCCACGCTCAAGCCCGCGCCGCCCTGGCTCGGCGGGGATGGCCACGCCCTGCCCGACGCCTACCAGCTAGAGACGAAGGCCGCTCTGCTCGGCGCGCCGATCGTGGATGTAGCGGGCGAGGTGGTCGCGCTCGTGGCGCGGGCGTGCCCACCCAACTCCACCGCGGGTTGCACCCCAGTGCCTTTCGGCGTGCCCGTCCCGGCGCTCAAGCAGTTCCTAAGGAAGATTCCAGTCGTGGCGACCTGGCTCGGGATCGAAGCGGCCGCCGACGAAACCTCGGGCGTGCGCGGGGTTCGGGTGGTTCGGGTGACGCCCGGCAGTCCGGCTGCCGGCATGGGGCTGCGCGCCGGCGCCACCGCGGCCTCCGCGGACCTCATCGTCGCCGTGAGCGGCACCCCGGTCGCCTCCGCCGCCGAACTCGACGAAGCCATCCACGGGCGCCCAGCCGGGGAAAGCGCCGAGCTGCTGGTTTTTGGCATGCGCCGCTACCGCCACGTCACCGTGACCCCGGAGCCCGCGCCCAAGCCAACACCTCCATCTCGCGTGGTAGCGCCCAAGCCCGGCCGGCCCCGGACCCCCAACCCGTACCGCTAGCCGAACAAACGGCCGAGGCCTCGGCCAATTTTCGCTGCATTTTCCTGCGGCTCTGATTGACAGAACCCTCCGAAATCGACGAGATTTCCGAGACCCGGGCGTCCTATCCGCCCGGCCCCCCTCCCGAGTGACACGACCCCTTCGTATCGAGGTCGCCGGCCAGACTGACGTCGGCCGCAAGCGCGCTCACAATGAGGACAATTTCGCCATCATGGCGGAGTACGGCCTCTACGTGGTGGCCGACGGCATGGGCGGTCACGCCTCGGGCGAAGTCGCCTCGAAAATGTCCGTGGACACCCTCCACGAGTTCTTCGCGGCCACCGCCGACGACCCAGAGCGCACCTGGCCGTACAAGATGGACCGCGCCAAGGGCTACGAAGAGAACCGGCTCATCACCGGCATCAAGCTCTGCAACCTGCGCATCTACGAGCAAGCCCAACGCAACTCCAAGCAGCGCGGCATGGGCACGACCATCTGCACGCTGTTCGCCGTGGAAGACGGCGTGTACATCGCCCACGTCGGTGACAGCCGCGTCTACCGCGTGCGCAACGGCCAGATTGAGCAGCTCACCGAGGATCACTCGCTGCTCAACGACTACAAGAAGATGAAGAAGCTGACGGAGGAAGAAATCGCCAACTTCCCCCACAAGAACGTGATCGTGCGCGCGCTGGGCATGAAAGACACCGTCAAGGTCGACACCCGCTTCGAAGCGCCCCGCGCCGGCGACGCGATGATCCTGTGCAGCGACGGCCTATGCGGCCCCGTCACCGACGAAAAAATGCTCGAGGTCGTGCAGAACGCGCCGGATCTACCCACCGCCTCGCACCGCCTGATCGAAGCCGCCAACGAGAACGGCGGCCCCGACAACATCACCTGCGTCATCGCCCGCTGGATTGAATAGGGCGCGCGGCGCAATTCGCGGCCGTGACAGCGTCTGCCAGAATGGCTAGCGACGAGCCGTTGGGCGTCGTCTAGAGTCCGGCGACCCGTCCCGGGATGACCCGGCGAAGTAGAAGAAGCTGAGGCGGCGGGGGTCTTCCGGTCGGCCTACACAGGGTCCGATCGCGTGCTGATCGCGCAGCGAAGCGCCTACGCCGACGCTAACGCGCGGCTGAACGCCCTGCCTCGCGTCGGCTTGCGGCGCGCAGACAAAGCTCTGCCCCGGTCGTCAGCGCCGACGCGACCGAGGCGGCTGCTTCTCGTCTCCACGAGGCGGAGCTACGCCGGGCACGCCGGCGCGCAAGCGACGCGCGCGTAGATGCGGAGCGCGTAGGTGCCAGCTGGAAAGACCTGCTCGCGCTTGCCGTGGCGCCAGGCGTGCCAAGCTGCGCGGTAGTCGCGGACGAAGGCGAGGAGATTTCGGATGGCTTGGACGCGCTCGGGAGTGTGGGCGGCGGCGATGCGAGGATTGGGATTGCGACGCGGCTCGGTGGTTTTGGGTGAGGCGTCGAAGGCCTGCTGGAGCACAGCCTTGGCGCCGAGAAATTTTCTACCTTGCCTAGCCATGGCCTCGCGGGCTTCGCGGACGCGGCGCCCGACGGCGCTCGCCAGGTGCCGATCGAGCTGAGCCTGATCGAGTTGCGGGTAGATGGGCGGCCGTGTGAGTTCCAGCGTGACCGCTTCGGGCAGCGTGCCTTCGGGGTCGAAGAAGATGTCGGGCATGTCCACCGTGCAGCGCTCGCCCATACGCGTGGTGATGACGCCCGGCCATTCTTGGGGTGCGCGCACCAGGCCGGCGGCCGTTGGATTGGCAATAGTGTAAGCCATCTTCTCGAGGACATCGTGATCGGAGACGAGCAGGACGACGCTGGTTTTGTCCGACGACCAGAGGTTTTCCCAGCGACCAAGCGAGGCATTTTGCGCTTTGGCGAGCAGGCGATGGAAGTGCTCGAGAAATTCTGGCAGGCGGGCGAAAGGGTCGCTCACGACGCCATGCCAGTGGTTGGACATGAAACAAACCGCGTGAAGGAGCACACCGGTCTTGCCGGCCGCCACGGCCAAACAGTAGCGCACGAGTTGATTGGTGCGTCGCGACGGTTTGAGCAGAAACTGGCGCTGCGTGCAGCGTCGCGTGAGCAGATACGACGTCCCTGGCAAGACTTCCCTCGGTGCTGTCACCGAGGCCCATCGGTCAGCGGCGAGCGTAGTTGCTTGGGGTCTCTCTGCCGCTGTCAGCCGGCTCGCGCTTCTGGTGAGTTCGGCCTGGCTGAGCCCCGGCGCTTTTCCCGTATCGCGCGACGCCATCACCGAGTTCTGGCGGCGCTGGCACATCTCGCTCTCCTCCTCCACGCCGTCACGTTTCGAA
>JANNWK010000988.1:0-3206 GCA_031408355.1 Myxococcales bacterium | reverse complement strand
CGTGGTCGCAAGTGCGCGGGTTCGTTGTGCGGTGCCTTTCCTTCCGCTACAGTTACTGACGGCGTCGTTGCCGAAGGAGCAGTTTGGCTGAGCCCTCTCCCCGTTTGAAGTCACATGCATTGGTGCGCGCCGAGCGTGGCGTGGCGCGTCTGCGCGCTGCGCGGCTTGGAGCGGTCCTGGTTCTGTCGCTTTCGGGCCTCGGCTGTACCGGCGATCTCATCGGGTCCCGTGACGGCTCGTCGCCGGAGCAGCAGCTCGCCGGTCCCAATTCCAATGCCGTGAACCAGCCAGGCGTGGATCGCGCAACGCCCGACGGCGTTGGCTGGGCGACGCGGTTTCCCAAGCTCTCCAACGAGCAGTGGGAGAACACCGTGAAGGACCTGTTCTACATGGACGCGCTGACCCAATTGGGGAAGACGTTCGTGCCGGAGCCGGCCGACGGCGGCTACGACAATGAGGCGGCGGCAACCGTCACCATCGCTGGCGACTTTTGGTCGCGGTACCAGGTCGCCGCCGAGGGCGTGGCCAAGCTCGTTGCCGGAAGTGCCGCCAGTCTGAATAAGTTGGTGCCCGCCGGCGCGCCCACGAGCGCGCCGGACAAGGCCAGCGCCACCATCAGTGCGCTCGGGCGTCGCGCCTACCGACGTCCACTCTCGGCGTCCGAGGCGTCCGGTTACCTCGTGCTCTACAATACTGGCGCGGCGCTCGACCAGGCCGACCCCTTTGGCGCCGGCATGACACTGGTCATTCAGACCATGCTCCAGTCGCCGCACTTTTTGTATCGAGTGGAGAGCGCGGCAAAGCCCGACGGCGAGCGCATCTGGCTCGGCGGCTTCGAAGTGGCGACCAGGCTCGCCTACTCGCTGTGGAACACGATGCCGTCCGATGCACTGCTAGATGCGGCAGCCGCGGGTGAGCTGGCCACGCCTGCCGGCGTCAAGACGTGGGCGGAGACCATGTTGGCCGACCCCCGCGCGGCCACCACCCTGCGGCTCTTTCACGAACAAACCTACCGGACGGGCGTCTACGGCAGTCAGAGCAAGGACGCGCGCTTCGGCTTCGACGCCGCAGCGCTCGGTCCCGTCCTTCAGGAAGAGGCCCAGCTGTTCTTCGCCGAGATCATCGCCGAGGGCGGTGGTATTCGCGACATCCTGACCCGTCCCGTGGCCTTCGTGAACGAGCAGACGGCGCCGTTCTATGGTCTCACGGGGATCACCGGCACGCAGCTGCAGCGGGTGTCGCTGGGCGCTGCGGAGCGCGCCGGCTTCATGATGCAACTCGGCTTCCTGGCCCAGACGGGCGCCCGCACCCTGACCGATCCGGTGCATCGCGGGCTTGCGGTCTTGAAGCAGGTCCTGTGCGACGACCCGGATCCTCCGCCCCCCATCGACATTGAGACGCCCACGGTTGAGCCCGGCATGACCACCCGCGCCACGTATGAACAGGCTACCGCCTGCGGCCCGGGTTGCCACAATACGCTCATCAATCCACCTGGGTTTGCCTTCGAGCACTTCGACACCGTCGGAGCGTGGCGAGAAGACGAGAGCGGCCTGCCCATCGAGGTGAGCGCCACGTTCGGGGTTCGGGTGGGCTGGACGCCGGAGGCCAAGCGCGAGACAGCACCGATCCTGATTCAGTTCAACGGTGCTGTGGATCTCGTGACCCAGCTGGCGGCCCAGGAACGGACTCACGAGTGCTACGCGCGCCGCATGTTGCAGTTCGCGCTCGCCAAGCCCATGGACCCCCAGGAGCGAGGTGCCGGCACGCTGCTCGGTCAGCGCTCGCTCGCCAATGGTTCCATCAAGGGCATCCTGGCCGAGCTGGTCACCCTCAACACCTTCCGCGCCCGCGCGCCGGATCCGCTGTGAGCCGAGAGGAACGCACGATGAAACGCCAGCAGCGAGGCATTCACACGGTCGGTCGAAGGCTGTTCATTCGCGGAGCCGCGGGAGTCTTGGTGGGCTTGCCCATGCTGGAAACGTTCCTGCCGCGCCACGCTAGCGCCCAGGCCTCCCAGGTCCGCTACGCCGTCTTCTTTCGCCAGGGCAACGGCGTGCAGCAGGCAGGCAACGACGCCGAGCCGGACCGTTTCTGGCCAACCAAGCTGGGTCCGCTCACCACGGCCTCCATGCTTGCGGACGGGGATCAGGCCGTGAACGTGCTGGCCGACCACGCCAGCAAGCTGCTGATTGCCCGTGGCCTTCGCTACGACGACTTGGACGTGGATGTGGGTTGCGGGCATTCGCGAGGCGGTCTGCTCTGCCTCACCGCCGCCAAGCCCGATGGCCGCAACATCGAGAAGGCGCTCGCGCTCGGTGAGTCGCTGGACAATCGCATCGTGCGCGAGCTTCAGCAGCCGGGCGACGAGCCCTTGACCCTGCGCGCGGGCATGCGCTCCGGCTACCTGGACGACGTGCTCTCCTACCGCGGCCCTTCAGACCGACGCACCGCCGAGCAGAACCCCTACAACGCCTACACCGCGCTGTTCGGCATCGCCGATGGTACGCCCAGCAGCGATGAGCTGATCAAGACGCGAAGGAAGAGCGTGAACGACTTCATTCGTAGCGAGCTCGGGAGCTTGCTGCAGAACCCGAAGCTCAGCAAAGACGACCGTTATCGGCTCGACCACCATCAGCAGGCCATTCGCGATCTTGAAACCAGCCTGAGCTGCAACTTGCCCCCCGAGCTCCTGGGACCCCTGTCGAAGATCACGAACGACCAGTGGCTCAAGCCGGGCGACCTGGTCGCGCTCGAGATCGACCGCCTCGGCCGCCTCGAGAACACCGTCGTCGCCGAGTGACGCGCGCTAGCGAGGCGCGAGTCGTTCGGCGAGGAACACCAGCGCTCGCTTCATCGACCACCCGGTGACCCAGTCGGCCTCGTCGAAGCCGGAGACCCATCCGAGGTGCCCCCCGTGCGGCGAGATCTCTGCGCGCACGGCCTTCGATGCCTTCGCCAGCCATGGCCGGACCGTCGCCCCCGGAACCATCGGATCGTCGTCGGCATGCACGACCAGCGTCGGGACGTGGATCCGCGCGAGCCAAGGCCCCGCGCTCGCCGCCGCGTAGTACTCGTCGACGTCACCGAAGCCGTGCATCGGCACGATGATCGTCGAGTCGTAGTGACGAAACGTGCTCATGCGCTTCACCTGATTCGGCCGGTAGTGCGCCCGCTGCGGATGCTGGCGCGCGAACTCGCGTGCACCG
>JANNWK010000987.1:0-11133 GCA_031408355.1 Myxococcales bacterium | reverse complement strand
AAGCACCGTGCTTGCTGATCGACAGATCTGCTCCTCGAGGACCACCGCAGCTTGCGCTGAGCCGTCCAACTGGCGGCCGAAGAATTCATCGCCAGGCGTCAAGTCGTAACGATTTTCGTAGACGACTTTTCGGCGAAGCCGAGCGACCGGAACGCGAGGCGCCGTCAGAGCGTGCATGGGAACGCGCGGTTCGGCGCGTGGTGCGGTTCTGAACTTGGGACGCGCGCGGACGCGTTTCTCGCCTGAAAGAGCGACGGAGCGCACGTGAGGCGGTCGAAGATCGTGGGTGTAGGTTGGCCTATGCTCACACGCATTCATGGTGAAGGAATGGCGGCGGTGGCGCAGGGGTCGAGCGCCGGCTGCGATCTTGCTCACCTCAGCAATGACGAGCTGGTGCAGGGCACGCGGCGGCTGGTGGGGGCTTCGAACCAGGTGTTCGCGATGCTGCTGGCGCACTTGGCGGAGGTCGAGGCGCGGGGAGTGCATCGCGAGCGGGCCTGCTCGAGTTTGTACACGTACTGTATTTACGAGCTGCGGTTCTCGGAGGACGCAGCGTTCCGTCGCGTCAGCGCCGCACGGCTCGTGAAGCGGTTCCCGGTGCTGTACGAAGCGATTGCCAGCGGGGAGCTGCACTTGACGGGCCTGCTCATGCTCGGGCCGCTGCTCACGGCCGAAAATCAGCTCGAGGTGCTGGCGCGCGCCAAACACCGCACCAAGAAGGAACTCACGAAATTGATTCGGGCGCTCGCGCCATTGCCGGATCTTCCGGCGCGCATCGAGCCGCTCGGACCCGCGCCGGCGCGACCCGCGAGCGATCGGCCATCTTGGGAGGAGCTGGTGGCGGGGCTCTCGCCCCCTATCCGCGAGCTTGGCGCGGGCGCGGCCCCACGGGCTTGGATGAGCGCGACGCTACGGGGGGTTGGTGGGGTCGGGCGAGACGCGGCGGAGTCAAGCGGCAGCGAGGACGATGCGGCAGAGGCGAGCAATGACGGGCAGCACGCAACGGGGTCGGACAGCGACGGGCGGGAGGAGTCTCTGTCGGCGCGGGGCGAGCCGGTCGAACCCGCGCTGGCGCGATCCGGAGTCACGCCGGTGAGCGGGCCGCTACGCTATGGGCTCCAGTTCAGCGCGGAGGAGGAGTACGTGGAGTTGGTCGAGCGGGCGCCAGCGTTGCTGTCACATGCGCACACCAAGAGTTCGCTCGAGGAAGTCCATTTGCGGGCTATGCGCTTGTTGGTGGCCGATTTGGAGAAGCGACGATTCGCGAAGGTGGTGCGGCCGCGGAAGCCGACGCTGCCTGGCGAGGTGGCCGCTGGCGAGGTGGCCGCTGGCGAGGTCGGCAATGCGCGACGGGGGCGACACATTCCGGCGGCTGCGAGGCGGAGCGTGTTCGAGCGTGACGGCGCGCGCTGTACGTATGTCGACGGCGCAGCAGACCGTTGTCGCGAAACGCACCAGTTGGAACTGCACCACCTCGAACCCTTTGGAAAGGGGGGGACGCACGCAGCTGCGAACTTGACGCTGCGTTGCCGAGCCCACAATGGACTGGCCGCCGAACAGGACTTCGGCCGAGGCCGAGTGGAGCGCGCCAAACAGTCGCGGCGGCACGAAGCGTTCGCGGCCCAGAAAGACAGCGGGTGAGGCCAGCACGCGGCCTGGCGCCCTGAGGACCGCTAACCTGCGTCCTTCCAAACTTCGTCCGCCAGCTCGCCGAGCACTCGGCGCACGACCCCTAGGCAGGCGGTTTCCTCCGGCGTCACCCAAATGGGGCCCCGAATCGCCCTCCCCGTTGAGCCATTCCGCGGGGCTCAGACACTCAGCTCACGCGCCCGACCCGTGGTCGTCAAATCGCGCAGCCAAAGCTCTCGCCCAAGGACGCTCTCGAGATGAACATTCCACGCATGTTACCGGCCGGACGAGTGGTGGTGGGGTGGGCGTTCCTGTGGGCCTGCACGGGTTGCTCCGACGCCGACGTCCCCGCCGCTCAGGCTGGCGCAGGCTCAGCCGGCCTCTCCGCTGGCGGCAGCAGTGGAGCCGGAGCCGCCGGAGCCAGCAGCGGAGGCGCCGTCAACGCGGCGGGCACCGGCTCGAGCATGGCCGGCTCCGCTGGGCTTCCAGCCCAACTCGGAGGCGCCGGGAGCGGGGGCAGCGCTGGCGCTGGCGGTGGCGATAGCGGCCCGAAACTGCCGCACATCCTGATCGACAGCGACGCCAACAACGAGATGGATGATCAGCATGCCATCGCGTACGCGCTTTTCAACGCGGACGTTTGGCACATTGACGGCATCACGACCAACTCCACCGACAGCGGTGGGCCGGCAGCCGAACACACCCAAGAAGCGGAGCGGATCGTCAAGCTGTGCGCGTCGGATGACACTGTCAAAGTGTACACCGGAGCCACGGGCGACTACGACGCGATCAAGGGGCAGCTCGGCCAGGCGAGCTTCGATGGTAAGGCGGCCGTCGACTTCATCATTCAAAGCGCCAAGGCGCGCAGCCCGCAGGACAAGCTCATCCTCGTGCCGATCGGCAAGCTGACCAACGTGGCGCTCGCCTTCGACAAAGATCCCACAATCCTCGCCAACATCCGCGTGCTCTGGCTCGGTTCGAACTGGCCCAACCCCGGCGAGTACAACTTGGAGAACGACCCCGCCTCGGCGAGCCGAGTCGTCGACTCGGAGGTTGAGCTGGATATCGCCACGGTGCGCTACGACGGACAACCCCAGCCGGGGACGGCCTCGGTCACCGTCACACTCGACCAAATGAAGCAAAACATGACGGGGAAGGGCCCGACAACGGGCGCCGTGGAGGGTCGCAATGGCGGCACTTTCACGCGCTTTGGGGACTACTCGGTCGACCTCATGTCGCACATCGGCCAGGTGCGCGCGCTTTATGACATGGCCGCCGTCGCCATCCTAAAGAAGCCGGCGTGGGCGACCGTACAAGAGCTTCCAGCCCCCAAGCTCACGGGCATCTCTTGGAGCGCGCGGCCCGACAATCAACGAAAAGTTCGTTTCTGGCACTCGTTCGCCCACGACCCCATCGTTGCCGACCTCTTCACGGCAGTAGCGCAGCCACAGCTTCAGAAGTAGCGCGAGCGAGCGAAAGCTAGGTGAAGAAGCTGATGCGATGGAAGGCGGTCAGAACGGAGCTTCCTTGGCTTGCTGTGCTGCTGGCGTTCGCAGGCGCTACCGGGTGCAGTAGTAGTCTGGCTCCCGCATCGAACGGCGTAGCCGGCGCGACCGGCATGGCCGACGCTGGGTCAAGTGGTGCGGCCGGCTTGGGAGGTTCTGCGGCGGGTACGCCAGGTGCCGCAGGTGCTCCGACTGCGACCAGCGGCGCGGGCGGCGCGGGCGGCGCGGGCGGGTCCTTGGGAACTGAAAGCGCGGGCACTGGTGGCGGTGCGGGTGCCGCGCCCTTCGCCTACAATCCGTGTCCAACGAACGGTGCCGCGTGTCGCGTCATGCCGCTCGGCGACTCCATCACGTACGACACGGGCTCGCACATCGCTTCCTATCGCTATGAACTCTTCCGGCTGGCGCTGGAACATCAGAGGAAGCTCGACTTCGTCGGTTCGAGGGGAACAGGTCCGGAACTCATCGACGGGCAGCCCTTCCCCCGCGGCACCGAGGGTCACCCCGGCTGGACCATCGATGACGGTGGGGGGCGACTCGGACTCTATCCCGAGGTCACCGACTGGCTACAGTCGACGCCACCCGACATCGTAGTGCTGATGATCGGGACCAACGACCTGGACATCGACCTCGACCCAACCAACGCGCCAGCGCGACTCGGGCTGCTGCTTGATCGCATCGCCGCAACGACGCCCCTGGCACTCATCGTGTTGGCGAAGATTGTTCCCACCACGGACGACGCGGCCAACCTTGAGGTTCACGCCTTCAACGCGGCCATGCCGGCCTTGGTGGCGACGCGGGTGGAGCAGGGCAAGCACGTGATTCTGGTCGACATGTACGAGGCCTTGGCCAGCCATGCTGACTACAAGACAGCGCTCATGAACGACAAACTTCACCCGAACGACGCGGGGTTGACCGTCATGGCCGAGACTTGGTGGGCCGCCATCGGCGACCTGCTGCCCCACTAGCTCAAGCTCTCTGAGAGGACGCTTTCGCGATGAAAACCCCAGACAAATTCGTAACTTCTCGCGCTGTTTCCGGCTTGCTGGTGGCAGGGGGCGTGGCGCTCGCCGGCTGCACCTCGACGGCATCCGAGCCCGTCGCCGACCTCAGTGGAGGAGGAGCAGCTGCGGGAGGTTCACAAGCCCAGTCGACCGGTGGCTCTCAGGTTAGTAGCTCGTCGGGAAGCGCGGCGCTGGCGGGCGCGTCGAATGGCGGACAAGGCGGCCAGGCCAGCGCCGGTCACGCTGGCAGCGGCGGCAGCGGCGGTCAGCCTGGCCCCACCACCTGCACAACGCCGGCACCCGTGAAGGTCATCTTCGACACGGACATCGGTCCCGACTGCGACGACGCCGGCGCGGTGGCCATGTTGCACACCCTGGCCGACCTTTGCGAAGTCGAGATCTTGGGCATGGTGAGCGCGACCTCGTTCGAGTGGGGCGCGGGCGCGCTCGACGCCATCAACACCTACTACGGACGACCCGACATCCCGATTGGTGCCCTAAAAGAGCCGGACTTCCTCGACCGCTCTGACTACAGCCAATACCTGGCCGAGAACTTCCCCAACGACCTCAAGAGCGCCAAGAACGCGCCGGACGCGGTCGAGCTATTCCACAGCGTGCTCGAGGCCCAACCGGACGGGAGCGTGACCATCATCTCGGTCGGTCCGCTGCGCAACGCCAAGAACCTGCTGAGCTCTCCCGGCGGTCGCGAGCTCGTGGCCAAGAAGGTCAAGCAATGGTCGGTGATGGGCGGTTTCTATCCGGGCACGCCGGGCGCCGAATGGAACTTCGAGCAGGATGGCGCTGCGGCCAAAGAGGCCATCGAGGACTGGCCCACGCCGATCATGTTCAGCGGCGCCGAGGTCGGTTCGGGTGTCACGACCGGGACGCGCTTGTTCTCCGAGACGGAGGAACAGAACCCCGTCCGCAAGGCCTACCAGTTGTCTACCGGTGACGGCGGCCGACTCAGCTGGGATTTAACGTCCGTTTTGTATGCGGCGCGTGGCCCCGAGCCCTTCTTCAGGGTGGTGAGCGACGGCTACAACCAGGTGGGCGACAACGGCGTCAACGACTGGCAAGCCTCACCCAACCGCGGGCATGCCTACTTGGTAAAGAAGGACAACGACGGCAAGGTGCTGGGCTGGGCCATGGACGAGCTGGTGGTCGGATCGAAGCTGGATCTACTGCCCAAGACGGCGCCACTGTCCAAAGCCGGCTGGAAAGCCAGTGCTGAGCCCGGCGGAAACCTGGCGGCTCAAGGCGTCGACGGCGACTACGAATCGCAGTGGTCCACCGGTCGCCCCATGGCCGTCGGGGACTGGTTTGTTGTCGATATGGGCCAAGCGCAAACCTTCAACCGTGTGGAGCTGGACCAGCACTGGACCGGTGGGGAGTACCCGCGAGGCTACGAGCTTTACCTCTCCGAGGATGGCGTCAACTGGGGCAGCCCGATCACGTCCGGCCGCGGCTCTGCCGTCACCATCATGGCCTTCGACGTCCGCACCATCCGTTACTTGAAGGTGGTGCAGACTGGCATTCTGTCGGCGGAGAATCGCAACACCACCGTCCCGTGGATGATGCGCGAGCTCTCGGTGTTTCTCGAAGCGGCGCAGTAGGCGCTGAGGACCAGCCGGGGCCAGCTCGACGCGCTTTGCGCCTCGAAACGCGCGGGAAACCGCTCGGGCTACCGGAGCAAGGCCAGATGCGCCACCATGAGGTCGATGCTCGGGCGGATCCCTTACCCACTGCGCTCCGTTTTCTGCGCGGTCGCTGCGCTTGCCGGGGGCTGCGCCAGTATCCTCGGGCTCTCCGCCTGCGAAAGCGCTGACAAACCAGGCTCCTCGAGTGGCGTCAGCGCAGGTGAAACCGCGGGCGGAGCGGAAGGGAGCGCCGGAACCGAAGGGGGCAGTGAAGGCGAAAATCCCGCTTTCGAGCTCGGTGGGCAATCGCAAGGCGGTACCGCCGGTAACGCGAGCGGCGGCGACGCGACGCTAGCTGGTGCAGGGGGCGAAGCGATCGGCGGCGGGCCCAGTGTCGGTTGCCAGTCGCAAACCGATTGCGACGACGACATCTCTTGCACCGTGGATCGCTGCGACGCGAGGGGAAATTGTGTGCACGTTGCCAACAGCAGCTTGTGCGCCAGCCAGCCCGGCGAATGCCTCGCGTGTCAGGTCGGTGCTGGCTGCGTGGCAAGGGCCTTGACGACCACCGAGCTGCTCCAGGACAAGGACTTCGATCTCTTGAACGACTCCTGGTACGAGTACTCCGCCAACAATCTGTATACGATTTTTCCCTACGAGTTCGCTCACACGGCACCCAACATCGTACAGCTTGGTCCAACCCCGCTCGATGTGCTCAGCCAAGAGTACTCGCTGATGAGCCAAATGGTCGTCATCCCGCAGGGCACCCAGAAGCTCACTTTAGCGGGCAGATACCAGCTCTATCCTGGTGGCACGTCGCTCGACATCCACGACGACACCCGCGTGGCTGTCCTGGCTGGCTCAAGCCAGACCGAGGTCTTCCTGTTCAATGTCTGGCTCGGCGTCCAGCCCGAGACCATCTTCTGGAAGGCGTTCAGCTACGAGGCGACCCGCGCCGAGCTGACCAGCGTGCTCGGCAAACAAGCGCGACTCGAGTTCGAAGCCCGCAGCTGGGACACGCTATTCGTCTTCGACACCGTATCGCTCCAAGCCACCGTTTGCCCGCAGAAGTGAGACCGGGACCTGCTCCGTGCTGAGCGTCAGCCCTACCGCCCCTGATCAAGCAATTGGCGGACTCGTTCCCCGAGCGCCGCGGCCGAAAAAGGCTTGGCTAAGAAGTGGATATCACCCCGCAGCGCGCCGTCCCTGAGGGCGCCGTCGTCGGTGTAGCCAGAAACGAACAACACGGGAGCCTCGGGCAGTGTTGAACGGAGGGACCGCGCCGCCTCGACACCGCTCATCCCCGGCATCATGACGTCCATGACGACCAAGCGGATTTCTGAATGTTGGCAAGCCAGCTCTAGGCCGGAGGCACCGCTGTTCGCCGAAAGCACGACGTAGCCCAGCCGCGTCAGCCCGCGCACCACCAACCGGCGAACGGCCTCATCGTCTTCGACGACCAATAGCGTTTCGCCTGAGGCCTGTGGGATGAGTGAGGTGGCATCAGGCATCGAGGCCTCGTTCGAAGGAGCAGCCAGCGGCAAGCGGATGCGAAACTCCGTCCCTTGGCCGCTCTCACTCCGCACGGAAATGTGGCCGCCCGCTTGCTGTACGATGCCGTAGCAGCTGGCAAGGCCCAGTCCCGTGCCCCGTCCGACCCCCTTGGTCGTAAAGAACGGCTCGAAGATCCGACTCAGGTGCTCAGGGGCGACGCCGACCCCGGAATCTCGAACCACGAGCACCACGACCGTCTCCCCCTGCGAGCTGTCGCCAGCTTGAGCCGGCGAGGCCTCGAGTTGGGTCTCGAGCCGAAAAACTCCGCCGGTCGTCATGGCGTCGCGCGCGTTTACAGCCAAATTCATGAGCAACTGCTCGAACTGGCCGGGATCCACGAGCACGTCGTGGTGCTGGGCCCCTAGCTCTACCTCGAGTTGGATCTTGTCGCCGAGCACGCGCGACAATAAGCGCTGCGCTGCTCGGATGAGATCGTCTAGCTGCACCAACCTGGGCGCGACCACGCTTCGACGCGCGAAGGTGAGTAGCTGTTGCGTCAAGCCTGCGGCTCGTCCCGCCGCCGTCAGCACCTCGTCGATCAAGCCTACCTCAACGGCTCCTTCGAGCGCCGACGCCCGCGCTAGCTCCGCGCTAGCCATGATGGCCATCAGCAGATTGTTGAAGTCGTGGGCGACGCCCCCAGCGAGGCGACCGAGACTCTCGAGTCTCTGGGAATGAAGAAGCTGGGTTTCAATCTGCCGCTTTTGCTCGAGCTCGAGAGCCAGGCCGGCGTAGTCAGCCAACGAGCCAGCAAAGGACGCATCTTGCTCCGTCCAGACACGCGGCGGCCCCACGTGCTCACAACAGACCACGCCCACTGCCTTGCCAGCACGGCGAACGGGGGCGTCCATCATCGACGTGATACCAAGCGGGATCAGGTAGTCGGGACCAAACAGGCGCGTTCGCGGGTCGGTCCGCGCATCGCCCACGTTGAGCGCGCGATCGCTGGCAAGCGCCTCGAAATAGGGCGGATTGGACGACCTTGGCAGTTCGGTGCCAGCTGTGTGGTCGCCGCTCGTCTGCTCGAACAGATCGGCCAGAATGATCGCGGAGCGCTCGTCATTGTAGAGCCAGATCCCCACTCGCTCGACGCGAAGACACTCCGCCCCCACCTTCGTGATGGCGCCCAGAACCCGCGACAAGTCGAGGCTCCTCCACACTTCGCTGCGAGAAAGCTCCGCCAGCGCTTGATTCTGCGCAGCCTGCGTCTGCTGAACCTCCGCCAAGCGTCGCTCCGCAGTCTTTCGCGCCGTGGCTTCCTGGGCAAAGCCGAACATGATCCGGTGGCCTGTGTCGGCCACTTCCAAGAAGCCACGCGCTTCGATCCAGCGCACGGTTCCTCGTGAATCCACGACGCGGTACTCGACCGCATAGTTGGCTTTGCCTCGGATGGCGGCTTCCCAGGCGTCTAGCACCCGAGGACGGTCGTCTGGATGCAGCAGCTCCACCCAGTCGGCCAGAACCATGACGGGCCGCTCCATCCCGAACACCGCTTGCAACGCTTCGGTGTACTGAACCGTCCCCGTTTCCACATCCGCCCGCCAGGCGCCCGCCCCTGCGCCAGCAAAGACCTTGGAGAGCCACTCGATACTCTCGGAGAGCCTGGAGGACGGCATTCCCCTGGGAGGGTAGCACCGCCGAGCCCAGGGGCGGGGCGGACCTACGACCGTGGACGACCGGGGCTGGCAATCCGCCTTGCTAGCTTGCAGGAGCCTTGCCTGGCGGTGCTACCCTCTAGTTTCTGTGCGTGCCTTGACCACCGACCTAACCAAAGACGAGTGTCGCCCCTACTTCTTTTGGGACGAGGACACCTCCGTCGCGGACCTGCGCGCGGCGCTTTCAGGCACTGACGCAGACGAACGCCAACGACTCCTCGGCAAGCTGCTGCGGGAGGCAAGAGACAGCGACGTATGGCAATTCGTGAGCCCCAGCGAGGTGGCTGCCGCACTGCCCGAATTAGGACGTCACCTGGGACGCCGCCGGGAGTTCTGGGAGTACTTGATCGGTCGTTGGCGAGCACACGGGCTCGTGCCATGACCGCACACGGGCGGCTCAGTCCCCTCCAGGTGGCCGTACTGGAAGCATTCTTCGCGACCGAGCGAGGCTTCTTCTTGTCTGGCGGAGCCGCACTTGCGGGATTTCATCTGCAGCATCGCGCAAAAGACGGCGGCTGCACGCCCGCAACGCTGGCGTGGCTCCTAACCGCGTGGCGCATACCATCGAACACAAAGCTCCCGGTGGGCTACACCGCCGGGGGGCTCCAGGCCTTTAAGGAACAGCTGGCCGAGCGCATGGCCATCGCAGCACACCCAGGCTGACGCCGCAGCCAGCGCGCCGCGATGCCCGCACGTTAGCCGCGGAGCGCCGCAATGTCGCCTTCGCCTCGGCCGAAGCCCTGGGTATCGACGCCGTGGTCCTTCATGAAGGTCCGCCATAGGCTCGTGATGTCGGCCTCGTGCTTGAAATCGCTACCGAGCTTGTAGTTCATGCCACCTCGCCCTGCGACGAACGCTTGCAAATTCCAAACGACGTGGCTGCCCGAGTCGCCCTGGGCGCTGAAGAACACGACCGCCGAGTTGTCGAACAAGGTCTTGCCGTCCACGTCGGGCGTTGCCTTGAGCCGCTGCACGAGCTTCTTGTAGCGCCCTAGGTGCCAGTCGAGAATGCTGCGGGTCCCGTTGTAGTCGTCGTGCGAATAGCTATGCCAGTCATTACCGATGCCGGGAACGTAGGACGGTTGCTGCGTTTCGTTGCCCACCATGAACTGGAAGATGCGGGTCATGTCGCACTCGAAGGCCTTCACCATCAGCTCATGCATCGCGTCGTATCTTTCGACGTAGGTGTCGAGCAGCAGATCCAAGCTCTGCGGAGCGGTCGGCTTTTGACACACGCCACCGGCGCCGCCAACGCTTGAATCGATGGTGGACTCTACCTTGCGCAGACTCGTGAGGTACTCGTCCAGACGCTGCCGATCTACGACGCTAATGCTCGCGCTCACCGCACTGATGTCGGAGATGACGAAATCGAGGATGCTCTTCTTGCGAGTTCGGCGAGCTTGCGCCAACGGATCGGGCGCGCCGTCGGGGGTGGCGCCCGCAAACAGCAGGTCGAACATTTCCCGCGGGTTCGTGTACAGCTTGACCGGGTCGTTCGGCTTCTTCCAAAAGATGTTGTTGGTGTGAATCGGCTGGTGAAAGCTATCGATGCTACCCACGGGGTAGATATTCGTGCCGAGGGACGGGAACTTCCAATCACCGTAGGCCTGTTGCGCAATCAGCTGATCAGCGGTCGTAGGGACGCCGTACAGGTGATTTCCTAGATCACTCGGGACCTGACCGTTCATGACGGTGGTGGCTGTCTTGCCGTGACCGTCGTGGGCGCCGTGCTGCTCTTCGTGGTCGATGGCCGTGTGATTGGTGAGTCCCCAGATGGTGGTAAAATCCTCTCGCATGTCCTGCAGTGCCTGAACCCCCGCCTGGTACGGCCCGTCGTATTCATAGCCATGCGGCCAACCGTTGGGCACGTAGTACAGGGCCAGGCGCTTCGGCGCGCTGGCCTGCGCGCGGGCTGAAGCGGGACGCATGGCTTCCAGTGCGGGCAGCGCGATGCAGGCACCGAGCCCGCGCAAGACGGCTCGGCGACGAATGCTTGTGGTTGGCTTCACGGGGTCTCTCCCTTCACGACGGCCTTGAAAAACAGCTCGCTCGTAACCAGTTGCTGCACGAGCTCCGCGAAGCTGTTCCCGCCTTGCTCGAAACGACCGACCAGCGCCTTGGCGAAGCAGTTGTCGGCTTTGCCCGGGAT
>JANNWK010000986.1:0-12159 GCA_031408355.1 Myxococcales bacterium | reverse complement strand
CTGCAGTTGTCGTCGTCGCTGCTGCGGCCGTAGCCGAAGTCGACCCAGCGCTTCGCAAAGCAGGCCTGGGCGATCTCGGAAGCGGCCAGCCGTTGACCCAGCTCGACCGGGCCGCTGAAGCTGCCCAGGAGGGGCGAGTTGCCCGAGGCGTCAATTGTGACGCCATTTTCCTGCTCTCTCCATTTCCCGACCGCGTCGAAATTCTCCAGCGCAAACCCCAAGGGATCCATGTTGACGTGGCAGGTGTTGCAGATCGGCGAGGCGCTGTGCATCGAGTAGCGCTCGCGAGCGGTCGGCGCCAAGTCGTCCGCGGGCGGCTTCACCATCTTCGCGAGCTCGCCGGTTGGCAGCGGGATCACTTGACACATGAGCTTTTTGACGATGAGCGCACCGCGCGTCACTGGATTCGTCTTGTTCGAGTGCACCGGCCCCGCCACGATACCGCCCAGGGTCAAAAGGCCCCCGCGCTTCACGCCATCGAGCTGAAGCTTCTGAAAGCCGGTGCCCGTGACGCCGCCGAATCCATAATAGGCGGCCAGATCCGCGTTCACGTAGGTGTACGGGGCAGTCAAGATGCCCGGCCAAGTACCGGAGCCCCCGAACACCTCCTGCTCGAGGAACATCTCCGCTTCGGTGCGCATCAGCGAGCCAATCGTGGCGCTCCAAGCCGGATAGACGGCGGCGTCCCGCTGCAGCGAAGAAAGGCCCTGGATCGGCAGCAAGAAATCGAAGAAGTAGCGCACGACGTCGCGAGCCTTCGGATCCGCCAGCAGCCGCGTCGCCTGCGCCTTCACGCCGTCCGGGGTGCGCAGTTGACCCGCCGCTGCGGCGGCCGTGAGCGCTTCATCGGGCAGCGAGCCCCAGAAGAGGTACGAGAGACGAACCGCCATCTCTTCGTCCGCAGGCCGCAGTACATCGGAACGACCGTCGACCGGCACGCCAAACTCGGGCTTGTAGAGGAACTCAGGCCCTTGGAACACGGCCTCAATCACGGCCGCCAGGCTCGAGGGGAAGGATTGGCCGCTCGCGCGAATGGACTGGAAGAGCTGAAGCAGAGCGTCCGCCTCACCAGCGACGAGCGCCCGCCGATACGCTTTGGGCACGAACGCCTCGATGGCCGTGCGGGCACAGGCAGGTTCGCTAGCTGCGTCCGGGGCTGCGGCGCAAGGCGCCAGACTCGCAATTTGGCCGGCGGCGGTGAGGGACGCCGCGACCTTTGCAGCCGCGGTGTAGTACGCTTCTATCAGCGTGGGCGGCACCGATTGGGTCGCCACGTCATTGCCGAAGAGGTTCCCTACGTCTTCGGCTGGCAGGACAGCCGGCGGAGCCTTCGCCAGGTCCCTCAACGTGTTGTTGTATTCGAACTGGGTCAAGCGACGCAGGGGCGCCGAAGCGGGAGCCCCCGTCACGTCGCAGCTCTGCGGCCCCGTCCCAGCGGTGCCAATGCCGCCGGTGCCCGAGCCACCCGTGCCTGAGGCGTCCCTGCCGCCACCCGTGGCTGTGCAGGCGACGAAGCTCGCGAAGGCCAGACCCGCCGACAGATTCCCGAAAACTACTTTCATGGCGACATCCCAAGAACCCGGTACATTCAATGAGTGAGGGTTCCCCGGCGGTACCTTTCAGTTAAAAATATTTCCTAGGGTTGCAATCTCGCCAAGGTTTTCCGTACGCGATGGAAATAGTTGAAATACCGGACGCCATCCCCAAGGCCTACCAGGACCTCGTTGAGTCCGAGCTCGGTTCGCCGGAGATGCTTTGGACCTACCAAGAAGAGGTCGCGCGTGGCGCGTCCGCGTTTGCCACCTCGTTTGGCGGCTTCAGCCACATGGCCTACCTGGCACAGGAGAACGAGCCTTCGGTCTCACCGCTGAGCTCGCTCTTGCTGCCGATCCTTTTCGTTTTCTGCGAAAAGGCCAAGCTCGAGTTCAGGGCGCTCTTGCGGATCCGCATCGGCCTATTCACGCGGACGCCGGGCAGCGCGCCGCACCACAACCCTCACGTGGACTTCAGCCAACCGCATCGAACGGCCGTGTACTACGTCAACGACAGCGACGGAGACACGGTCATCTTCAACGAGAGCCTGGATGACGTGAGCCTCGAGGACTCCGCGGCGTTTGCCAACGCCGGTCGATTCTCGATCGCCGGCTCCGTTCCGCCCAAGAAGGGGAAGATGGCCTGCTTCGACGGTCGCTTCTATCACGCCAGCGCCTACCCGACCGAGTCCGCAAAGCGCATCGCCGTGACGTTCAACTTCGTTTAGAGTTCCGCAGCCTAGGAACCGGACGCGGGGGACGCGGGGGACGCGGGGGACGCGGGGGACCAGCAGAAAGCCTTGCGCCACAACCGTACGGACCGTACACTTACGAGCATGGCGAAGAAGAGCTACGGAGCCGAGGAAGCTCGCACGCTGCTTCCGGAGCTCATCGAGCGTGCGCATCGGGGAGAGCGCAGCCTCATCACGATGCGAGGCAAGCCTTACGCCGAGGTCGTGCCCGTCGGCCAGGAAACGCGCGGCAAGCCCAGGCTGGCGTTTCTCTCGCTGGCAAGTTCAGGTCAGGGCTTGTGGGGGCGTAGCTCGCGCAAGGCACTGAAACGCCTCCGAGACGAATGGCAGTGACGCTCGGCGATCAGGTTCCCGATGGCGCTACGGTGCTCATCGATACCAACCCGATCATCTACATCCTTGAGGGCAACCCAATAGGTGCGGCGTTTCGGTCCGTCTTCGAGGCCGTAGACAGTGGTCGAATTCGTGCGCTGGTAACCCCCATCACGGTCGCAGAGGTAGTCTCGGGCCCGCTGAAGGTTGGCAAGGAGGCGTTGGCTCTGCGCTACCGACGAACCATCACCCAGAATCCAGGCTGGGACATTCGCTACATCGACGCGGACATCGCCGTGCTTGCCGCGCGCCTGCGGCTACGCCACTCTCTGAAGCTGCCGGATGCGCTCCAACTCGCCGTCGCGCTGGAGGAGGGTTGCTACGCGCTCGTCACACACGATCGCGATTTCGGAACCGTAAGCGACATTCCCATCCTAGGGACGACACGGCGCACACGTTGAAGAGCGCGAAGGGGGCGGGCGGCATCCCGAGCTTTGGGTCGCGGCGGGCACACATTGGTCAGCATCTTGACGTCATCTATGCATGGCATCATGATGCCTCATGCGCACGACGCTCACTATCGATCCGGACGTCGAAAAGCTCCTGGCGCAAGAGGTCCAACGGGCGCGGAAGCCCTTCAAGCAGGTCGTCAACGAGGCGCTGCGCCGTGGCCTGACGCGTAGTCCCCCACGCGCGCGCAAGCTCCAGCTGAAGGTGCACGATAGCCAGCTCCGCCCGGGCTACGACCCGGCTTCCTTCAACGCGCTCTCGGACGAACTTGAGGAAACCGAGATCCTGCGCGAAGCCAAAGGGTCACCCAAGTGATCATCCCTGACGTCAACTTGCTCCTGTATGCGAGCTTCTCGGCGTTCCAGCAGCATGCGCTGGCGCGCGCTTGGTTGGAACAAGCACTAAATGGCGACGAGCAGGTCTTGCTACCTGGAGTGAGCCTGTTTGGTTTCATCCGCATCGCGACCAATCCCCGCATCTTCGAGCGTCCCTTGCCCCTGGAGGCAGCGCTCGACTCGGTCGAACTCTGGCTTGCTCAACCCCACGTGCATTTCCTGGCGCCCGGCCCACGACATCTCGAGATCGCCTTCGGACTGCTGCGCCAGTTGGGCACGGCCAAGAACCTAACGACCGACACGCAGCTCGCAGCTCACGCGATCGAGAACCAGGCCGTGCTCCACTCCAACGACACGGACTTCGGACGTTTCGAAGGCCTGCGCTGGCTGAATCCGCTCAAGCCCAAGCCTTGAGTCGTTGCTGCCGAAAAGCGGCTTCAGCCGGCGCCGAACAGGGCCGAGTTGAGGTGTCCGGAAGCGTATTTCGGATCCCCGACGCTCGTGGCTGGGTGATTGAACGCGTTCAGCAGTGTCGTGAGCAGGTGAGTGTGCATCGTGCCCGAAGCAAACTCCACGAAGCGGCCTGTCTTGAAGGGCGTGGCGTGGCCAGCCAGAATCACGAAGGGCATGTTCGGGCAGGCGTGGTTGACAGCCAGCTCTGAGCCCTGAAAGAGCACGGTGTCGTCGAACAGCGTGCCCTCGGGGGTCGCGACGGCCTTGAGCTTCTGCACGAGCGAGACCGTCTTCTTCGAGAACCAGTCGTGGTACTTGGTGAACAGCGCATGCGACCCGTGGCTCGGGTCCTTAGCCATGTCGGCGACTTGGTGCGAAAGCTCGTGAATGTCCTCCAGGACACCGAGCTCGGGCAGCTGAGGGCCGCCACCTCCGGAGTGGTAGAACGAGAGCCCGGCCACTCGCGTGGCGTCGCAAGCAAAGGCCGCGACGATGATATCGTTGAAGAGTTCTCGGCGCTCGTCGTCGCCCGCCGGTTCACCCGCGACCGGCGCCTTGCATTCGACGGCGCTGACCTGGCTGAGCCGCAGCTCGATGCTGCGCAGCGCCTCGAGGTGCTGGTCGATGCGGCGTTTGTCTTCGCCACTCACGCGCGAAGAAAGCGCCGCAAAGTCGGCCTTCGTGCCATCCAGAACGCTCTTTCGGGTGAGGCGCGCGTTCTCGCGAGCAAGATCGGTGGTCGGCTTGCTGCTTTCGAACAGCACGTCGAAGTCGGCGAAGGCGTCCTCGTAGGCAAGGTCCTTGCGGATGGAGATCCCGGAATAGCCGCCCATTCCCTGCTCACCAAAGTACAGGCCGCGAGCGCGGCCCACGTAGCCGTTCTGAGCGTGGAGGTCCGCCAAGATTTGGTCAACAGAGGGGCCGCCCAGTGGCGCCCAATCGTTCGTGCCGGCTTGCAGCAGGCGCGCGCCCCAACCCGTGAGCAGGGAGCTGACACCCTCGATGTGACCGTTGCCACCGCCGTCCGCGTTCTGATCGATCGCGACTCGGTTGTCGATACCGTGGGTCAAGATCAAGTGCTCGCGCACGGCTTCGAAGGCCGCCGTTTGAGGGGACAGCACGAAGTTCCGCTCCCCACCGGTGGGAAACCAGAGCGGGGGATCCACCCCGTTGGGTCGCATCATCGCGATGAAGCGCCTGGCGGGAGTGGCGACCAGTGCCGATGCGCGCGCGGCTGTGCGCTCGCGCGGCCCGGCGCCGCTGGCGTCCGGCTTGGAGCAGGCCTCAAGCGCCGGGAGCGCCACCAGCACGCCACCGAAGCCGCGCATCATCGTTCGTCGATTCATGGGCTTCATGGCGCACCCTCCCCAGCAGCTGCGACTCGGAAGTGTTTGCGCCTCATGGCGTCCTGCCGGGCCAGGATCCTGGCCAAGCTCATGAGCCGGTCGCCGTCGGCGCTCAAGCCAGCCGCAACCGTGTCAATGATGGCGGAGTCGCCAGCGACGTCGATGCGGCGGAAGCGGCTGCGAAATAGCTGCTTGGTGAGGCACAGCCGCACGCTCTGACTTTCGCCCAGGCGCGTGGCCAGCTCAAGCGCGTCCGACACGGGCCCCGCCACGTCCCCGGCCGTGATAGCGCCGCTCGTATCGATGGCGTGCGAGTTCTCCATGGTCCGCGCCCTGCCGATGCCGTCGAAGCCTTCGAAGGCGAAACCCATGGGGTTTAGTTGGTCGTGGCATGTCGCGCAAACTGCGCCCGACGTGAGCTTCGCATAATACTCGCGCGTGGTGACCGGGACCTCGGCGTTCGGTTCGACAGTATCCGCGCCAGGCGGTGGAGGCGGCACCGGGGCACACAGCACCTGTTCGCGAATGAAGCGGCCGCGCATGATGGGAGCGCTCTTGTTGGCTTTGCCGTGCGCCGCCAAAAACGCGCCTTGAGTCAGGATGCCGGCGCGCTGGCCCGAAGAGCCTGCGTAGAGCGTAGCCAGATCTGGGCTGGCGAAAGTGGTGGTGGAGGTGAACAGCTCTTTGACGGTCGCGTCGCGACTGAACAGGTCGCCGATGAAGGCACGGAACTCGTCGGCCATTGGGGCCTTCAGCTTGTCGAACTCCGGGTAGACGGCGACGTCCTTGACGGCGGCGTCCAGCTTGTCGAGCTCCGCCCACAGCTCGAAGAAGCGCCCGAAAGTCGCTTGGCCGCGCGGATCTTGGAGCAGCCGATTCAGCGCCGCTTCGGCGCCCGCGGCGTCATCCAGCGCGCCGCTCCTGGCCTCGGCGAGCAAGGCGTCGTCGGGCGTCGATTCCCAAGCGAAGTAGGCCAGCCGCGCGGCAAGCTCGTAGGCGTTCAGTTCCCCGACGGCGTCGCCCAGCTCCACGTGGTACAAGAAGTCCGGGGTCATCAGCAGGCGCTGCAGCACGGCTCGAGTGGCGGTATCCTCGTCGGTCCGCGCGGCAACCTCAGTCCACAGCGCCAAATAGCTGCTGGTTTCGTCGGCGCTCGGCGCTCGGCGCAGCAGTCTGAGCGCCATGCTCGCGATGCGCTGCTCGGCGCAGGCAGGGCCCATCAGGCCCGCGCACGGCAACAGCGCCGGCAAGTCGATGCCCTGGACGAGCTCTTCCGCCATGCGCATGAGCGAGTCGACTCCCGCCTCCGAGATCGTCAGCGCATCCGCGTTGCTGTCGAAACCCTGCACCAGGGGATCCACGCCAGCGCGCAACGCCTCGGCCGCACCGTCGCCAAAAATCTGAACCACGGTGTTGCGCAGCTCGACCTGGTTTAAGCGGTGCAGCACCGTCGTGCCCATCGGTTCGAGACCACCCGCCGCCGCACCGCCCGCAGGAGACATCGAACCAGCTTGCCCAGGCCCAAACCCATCGCTGGGCGCGCCTGACCCGCCGAGCAAATCTCCGGTGCAGCCGAGCTGGAGCAGGCCTAGGCCGAGCATGCCGAGAGCCGCGGGACGGCAGCGGCGAGCAAGAGATCGGACAGGCATCATCGTCAGCTTGTTGGTGATAGCCTGACCGAACGGCTCAGCGAGCGAGCAAAAAACTGGGCCTGCTCCGTTCGATCACGAAAGTTCTAGTGGTCGCTTAATTCCTGAGCCGTTCAGGCGACACACCCCCACCAAGACACTGTCACCGTGAGCCGCCCCTCCCTCTCCTTGGTCCCCCACACTCCCCCACACGGGGCGGTGCGACCGGAGATGTCGGGCCTAGCGGGACTCTTCCGGCGCTTCGCTCCCTACGTCGCCGCCATCACGCTACGGATCCTGGGGCGGCGAGACGAAGTGGACGACCTCGTTCAGGACGTTTTTGTCGAGGCCGCCAAGGGCCTGGACGAACTGCGTGAGCCCGAGGCCATCCGAGGCTGGTTGGCTGCCGTCACCGTGCGGCTGTGCACGCGGCGACTTCGCCTGCACAAGTTTCGGCGCTGGGCCGCGCTCGAGCAGCAACCCAACTATCACGAGCTTGAAGCGCCGGGCGCTAGCCCGGAACAGCGCGTGCTGCTCGCGCAGATCTACGAAGCTCTCGACGGGGTGCCGACCAACGCGCGCGTCGCCTGGATCCTGCGGATGGTCGACGGTGAACCGCTCGAGACTATCGCGACTCGCTGTCGGTGCTCCCTTTCAACGGTCAAACGCCGCGTGGCCATCGCGCAGCTCCGCGTCGAGGAGGCGCTCGGCTCATGAGCTCGCGGGCCAAGCAGATAGCCGAAGCGGGCGCGCATCTGAAGGTTGACTGGGAGGCTTCGCAGTGGCCGGTGCTTGAGCGTGGTCTTGCCGCCAAGGTCTCGCGCCGCACGCTGCGTAGACGGGCCGCCGCCATGGCGTCGCTCGTGCTCGTGGCCTTCGTGGGCGTGAGCTTCGCCATCGTCGGGAACAGACGGGCTGCGGCGCCCGCGCCCGTTGCACGCACAGCGCACACTTCGAGCGAGGCAGGCCACGCCGCGGCCGTGCAGTTGCGCGACGGAAGCCAGCTCGAAGCCAGCTCGGGTGCCGACTGGCTGGAGCGAGCCCCGGACGCGGCCGTTCCACAGCGGATTGAGTTGGAGGTCGGGCGCGGCAAGCTGCGCTTGAGCGTCGTTCCTCATCAGCCCGGTGAGTTTCGGGTGCGGGCCGGTGACGTGCTCGTCGAGGTGATCGGAACCATCTTGAGTGTGGAGCGTCAGGGCGACAGCGTGTCCGTCGCAGTCGAGCGGGGCCTGGTCAAGGTGACGCGAGGCGCGGAGACCCCGACCTTCCTCAATGCCGGGGAACGCCGCACCTTTCATGGTGCAAGTGACGTTAACGACGTCGGAGGCGCACCTTCGGCCGGCGCGCCCACCCCTGCGCCCGGCAGTCCTGCGCTCGCACCTGAAAGTAGCTGGCAAGCGCTCGCGCGCGAGGGCGAGTATGCGGCCGCCTATGGCAAGCTGCAGCTTGACACCGTAGCGGATGTGCCGGGCGATCTGCTGCTGGCCGCCGACGTGGCCAGGTTGAGCGGTCACCCGGCGCAGGCCGTCGTGCCACTGCGTCGAGTGACCCAGCGACACGCAGCCGATCCGCGCGCGCCGCTGGCAGCGTTCACGCTGGGGCGCGTCTATTTGGACGATCTGGGCAACCCTCGCGACGCAGCCTTGGCGTTCAGAAGCACCCGTAGCCTGCAGCCAGGTGGCCCGATGGTGGAGCTCGCGCTTGCGCGTGAAGCCGAGGCCTGGGCCCGGGCCGGAGAGACTCAGAAGGCCAAGACGCTCGCTCGCGAGTACCTGACGCGCTACCCTGGTGGCACCAAGCGCAAGCTCGTGCAGCGTCTTGCCGATGAGCCGTGAGAGCAAGGCTAACCCTACAACTGCTGGTAGCACTCGGCAGCCTGGGCGGCAGCGTCCGCACGGCGGCAGCCGAAAGCTCGGCCGTCACGCTCAGCATGTCCGGCTGCGGCGCGATCTCCGCCGCCGAGGTCCGGCGGATCACGAGTATTGAACTGAAGCTCAGCGTCAGTGTGCCCCAAGCGGCAAGTTCTCAGGCCACGGCGATCACGATTCGATGCGATTCAGGGACTGCCGAGCTTGCGCTCGCCGATGGAGTCACAGCCAAGTCCTTGCAGCGCTCCGTCGACCTACGGGCGACCGCTGCGTTGGCGCGCCCTCGGCTGCTCGCGCTCAGCGTCGCGGAGCTGATCTCGGCCAGCTGGGCGGAGCTAGAACTGGTGCAGGCCGAGCGAGCGTCGTGGAAGCAAGCGCATAAAGCCCAGCTGCTCCAGGTCCGAGCGGTCGTGAAGGCGCGCAAGCGGCGGGCCCTGGAAGGTGACGCACAACTACTCGGCGGCGTGCGCGCCTGGTCAAGCTCCTGGGTTTCCTATGGCATGGGCTTGAGGCTGCAGCTCGCGCGGCCCCTGAACGAGCGCTGGGCCGTGTCGTTGGCCAGCGGCCTTGCGTACGAACGCGGCTCCCGCGGCGAGGCGGCAGGCCTGGTTGAGCTCACGCTGCTGGACGCCCAGCTTGCGGCGCTCCTCGAGGCGCGTTTCGGCAAGGCGCGTTTCGGGGCTGGTCCGGGCGTGCGCAGCGGTCTGCTACGCGCTCTCGGGCAACCGATCGATCCGACCCGGGTTGAGGGGCACTCCGCACAGGACGGATATTTTGGACCCATCCTGCAGGCTCGTGGGACCTGGTCGCCTGGATCTGCGCTGCTTGTTTCAGCCGGTCTCGAGGCGGGCTTGGCAGCACGCGCGGTTCAGGTCCGGGTACTCGGGGAGCAGAGCGCCGGCGCCCGGGACACCTGGCTGGCGTTAACACTCGGCGTGGGGATGGATCTCTGAATGCAGTCCGCACGTCTCAGCTCAGGGCTACTGCTGGCAATGCTCGGCATGGGCGGCTGCGCCCCAGCCACCATCGACGCATTGACCGAAGTGGACGTGCCGCTCTTGCCTCAAAACACCACGACCAAGTTTCTGCACTGGGGCGCAGGACAACCAGCAGGCACAGCTGAGCTGGCTTGGTTCGTGACCCATTTGCCCGAGATCGAAGCCTCGCCGTTCGATGGCACCGTGTTGGATATGGGAGTCGCCACGGCTTGGCTTGAGACCGACCTGACCGAAGCCGGCCTCACGCCTGCCGCCGAGCTGCTGCGGACCGCTCCGTTTCAAATGTTCACGGAGAACTTTCAGCGGCTTGGGTTCGTGTCGCTCAACTTCGGCGACGACGCCAGCTGGGACCGCATCGTGCGAAACAGCACCCTGCTGGCTGCGGTCGCGCGCCGAGCTGGGCTGCGCGGCTTTCTGCTAGATACGCAGGAGTACGCCGACTACCACTTTTCGTACGCCAGGTTACCGGTCGGCAAGGGCAGCTTCGCCGAGGAGGGTGCGCGTTTCTTGGCTCGCGGTCAGCAGTTGATGCGGGCGCTGCTGGCCGGTTACCCCGAGCTGGTGCTGCTCCACACCCTGGGGACGAGCGACGTATTCCGCGAAGTCTGCATCAGCGGGAAACCACTCGAAGGCTCCGACTACGCGCTCTTGCCCGCGTTCCTCGATGGCATGCAAGCAGCCCGCGCGGAAGCGCGCACTGGCGCGCTTCTGATCGACGCCTTCTTGCCGGCCTACTCGACCCGCGACCCCAGCGCATTTCGGCTCTATCACGATCTTATCCACGGCGACTGGCAGGCCATGCAAGCTCACTGGCTGCCTGGCGTCGTCACCTACCGCTGGGCCACCATGGCCAGCGATCAGTCCTTGGGGGAGTCAGCCTGGCCGAGCGTCCCGGCCCTGCTCTGCACGGAAGCCGAACGGCAACTGCTCACCCGTGACGTGCGCGCCTCCTTCGCCGTCATGCTCGATTATCCCCATCCGCCCAGCCGAAGCGAAATCTTCCAAACCGAGCCGGCACGCTTCAACGAAAACTCACACTCCCCAGCCCAGTACACGGAGCTGCTGCGCAGCGCGCTGCAGGCTTCGGACAAGTACGTGTGGTCGTGGACCTCTGGGGTCCTGTGGTGGCCGAAGCCTGGCGACACCAGGCCGCTGATGCCCGCCCCATACGTCGAGGCGGCGCGGCTCGCACTCGAGCAGGCGCGTCAGCCGCAAGCTGTCCTGGCTACTTCGCCCATCCAGACCGCGCCCTAGGCGTGTGCGACGTGACCCGAGCGGGTGCTAGCCAAAGCGCGCGGTCACGCACTGGTTTACAACGGCAAGCACCACCTGCACCGCCGCGACGGAACGCTCAGCGAGCCCGTAGCCGTTCGCCGAGCGGAGCCCCATCCAGGCTAGTGCCGATCAGGTCCAGGTATTGGACTGTGGGCAGGAGTGCGCCCTCGGAGGTCTTCACGAAGATGCGCCTCAGAATGCCGGGTCGCCCCGCGATCGCGACGCGCGCACGGAGGGGTCGGTCGAGTACGCAGCCCTTGCCCCAGGTATTGAGGTGGATGTTGACGCGAGTCCGCACCGCCAGGCTGAACGCGTAGAAGTCCGCGGTGACGCCTCCCGGCAGGGTCTGGTAGCGCAGGCCGTGGAGCGTCGAAAACGCCGGCAGCCGACCGAGTCGGCTGCGCGGTGGCGAGCAGGTTGTTCGCCTCCTGATCGAGGTAGCTATTCGTCAGCGGGAAGGGCCCGGTAGTGCCGACCGTCAACTCGTAGAGCCAGTTGTACGATAGCCCGCCATCTTGCCAGTAGCTCTCCGTGTCGTAGTGCGAGCCTGTCACGCGGCTGCGGCTCCGTCGCCTACCAGCTTAGCCCCGCCATCGATTTGGGAACGTTGCCTACGGTGCTCGAAACCATCGAATAGGCAGGGTCCCCGGGCGCTACGACCGGAAACTCGGCGCGCCTTCTCGCAAGTCGATGAAGCAATGGACGATGGGTCGAGAGCGCTCGCAATCGGCGCAAGTTGCTGCTATTGGCTTGGCGGCATGAGGCAATGGATTGGAGCACTGGGCGTCGCGTTGTGCAGTCTTCTGCTCGGTTGTGGCGCGGATTCGAAGGAAGCCGAGCCAGCAGCAAACACGGGGCCGCTTGAGGTCATCGGGCAGTACACGTGGGCCGATGGCGGTGAGCCCTATTACATCTCGGAGCAGAGTTGGGATGGTGGAACCATCCTCGAATACGACAACGGCAGGAATCGCGCCGTGCTCGATGAAGTGGAGGCGGGCTACGGCTTCGCGGTCATGTTCTGGATTCCACCGAAGGCCGGCAAGCTCTTCACGTGTCGCATCGCCTACGGGCTCGAAACCGCCGAAGAAGCGCGGTCCAGCACCAAGGTTCCGAGCACCGGCACACCGGCGACGTCCGGCTGCGGCCCGGT
>JANNWK010000985.1:0-3798 GCA_031408355.1 Myxococcales bacterium | reverse complement strand
CCGATCAGGGCCTGGGCGTGCTGGGGAACCTGCGACCGGGCGCTCGACTTGCGCGCTCCGTGGAGCCCGATTCGCGGGCACGCTGTGAGGCCGGGTGGTACGCGATTGCCCCGCGCGGCTTCGTTTGCACTGGGGTCCAGGCCACCCTGGATCTCACCCATCCGACCCTGGCCGCGATGGCGCTGCTGCCCGACGTCGCCGCCAACCTGCCCTACACGTACGCCCGAACCCGGCTCGAGACCCCGCTCTGGTCTCGCGAACCCAGCCGAGAAGACGCCGTCCGCGAGGTCGGCAAGCTACGCCGACGCGCGGGAGTGGCTGTGGTGGGTTCTTGGAAAGCCAAGGAGCCGAACGGCACCGAGACACGCCTGGCGCTCCTGACCAGTGGACGTTTTGTGCGCGCCGACGAGCTGGAAGCGGCAAAGCCTTCCGAGTTCGCTGGAGTCGAACTGGGGAAATCCGCGGAACTACCGTTCGGCTTTGTCGTGAAGCGCGGGGTGCGCACCTTCCGCCTTAGCGGAAACGATGCGGAGAAGGGCGAGCTTCTCGAGTACCACGCGCAGCTACCGCTCAGCGGGCGCTTTCGCAGTCTGGGCGAGGTCAAGTATTGGGCGCTCGGCAAGGGGGCTAGCGCGGCGCCAGAGCGTTGGGTCAGGCACCGCGATCTCACCGTGATCCAGAAGCGTTCCACCTTCCCCGACTTCCTCAATGACGACACGCACTGGCTCGACATCAGCGTCACCACCGGCACGCTGGTGGCCTACGTGGGCAAGCAGGCCGTGTTCGCGACGCTGCTCAGCGTGGCGCGCGAGCTTGGCTCCGGCGACACTGGACCCGCGTCCGACGGCTCACGGGCGATCCCGCTCGGAACCTTCAGCGTCACGAAGAAGCACTTGACCCTGACCGGGAAAGACACGCTCGACTTCGGCGAAAGCTTCGAGGTGCATGACGTGCCATGGGCCCTGACGCTTAGCTCCGGACAGCTCATTCACGGTGCCTACTGGCACGACCGCTTTGGCATAGAACAAGGCGCGGGCAGCATGGCGCTCTCACCGGCCGACGCGGCTCGACTATTTCACTTCGTTGCGCCCAAGCTTCCGAAGAACTGGCACTCGGCAACCGCGCGAGCGGAGGAACCTGGCACCCCTATCGTGGTTCGGAAATGAGCCGCCAGCCCTCGGCGAGCTAGGCCAAACGCCGCAGGATTTCCACGGTCGCTCGCGAACGGTTGAGCGTGTAGAAGTGGATGCCGGGCACGCCCCGCGCGAGAAGATCGCGGCATTGCAGCACGGCGTGCTGCACGCCGATTTCGCCCACCGCTTCCGGGTCGGTCGCCACGGCCTCGAGCTGCCTTAGCAAGGGTTCCGGCATGCGCGCGCCGCACATGGCGGTGAAGCGCTTGATCTGAGAGACGTTCGTCACCGGCATGATGCCCGCGACGATCGGCGTGCGGATGCCGGCACGCCTGGCGCGCTCCACGAACGAAAAGTAATCGTCGTTGTCGAAGAACAGCTGGGTGATCAGGAATTCCGCGCCTGCGTCGACCTTCTTGCCGAGCTGCGCGAGGTCGGCTTCCGCCGATTCAGCCTCGGGATGCTTCTCCGGATAGCAGGCCCCAGCCACGCCAAATCTGCCGCGCTGCTTGACGAACCGGACGAGCTCCGAAGCATGCGAGAACCCAGCCTCGGGAGTCACGAAGCTGGTCGCCCCCTTGGGCGGATCGCCACGCAGCGCGATCACGTTCTCTACGCCCGCGGCTTCGAGCTGGTCGAGCACCTGGCCCAGCTCTGCCTGGGTCGAGCCGACGCAGGTGAGATGCGCCATCGCTTCGATGCCGACCTCGCGCTGGATTCGTCCCACGAGTTCCACCGTGAGCCGGCGCGTACTGCCGCCCGCTCCGTAGGTCACCGACACATAGGCCGGCGCAAAGGGCGCCAAGTCAGCCACCGTGCCAAACAAACGCTCCACGCCCTCCTGGTCCTTTGGCGGGAAAAACTCGAAGGAGATGGCCGGCGTAGGGCCACCCAGCTTGTCCAGGATCCTCATGACGGGCGCGCGACCGTAGCAGTAACGTCTGGGGCATGCCAGAAAGCATGCTTGATGAAAGCTGACGCGGAGTCGCTGAAGATCCACGTCGTAGCCGTCGCCGGAACGGGCATGGGCGCGCTGGCAGGGTTGCTCGTGGAGCTTGGTCACCAGGTCAGCGGCAGTGACGTCGCCTTCGACCCGCCGGTTGGCCCGGCCCTCGACGCTTGGGGCGTCCGCAAGTTGAGCGGGTTCGACCCGCAGCACCTAACGCCCGCACCCGATCTCGTCGTGATTGGCAATGTCTGTCGACCGAACAACCCCGAGGCCCGCCGAGCTATCGACGGCGGTCTGCCGTATACGCACATCGCCGGGGCGCTCGATCGTTTCATCCTCGCCGGCACCTCGCCGCTCGTCGTTGCCGGCACGCACGGCAAGACGACCACCACCTCGCTGGCCGCCTGGCTGCTAGACGCAACCGGTTTTCTTCCGGGCTTCCTGGTCGGTGGCTTGCCTAAGAACTTTCCGCGCAGCTTCCGCGCGCCGCGCCAAAAGGAAGCCCGGCGTTTGCCCTCGGGCGAAAGACCCGCTCGTCGACCGCCGTTCGTGATCGAAGGCGACGAGTACGACACCGCGTTCTTCGAGAAAACCGCCAAGTTTCTGCACTACCGGGCCGAGGTCGTGATCCTCACTTCCATCGAACACGACCACATCGACATTTATCCTAGCCTGGAAAGCTACTTGGACGCGTTCAGGCAACTGCTTTCACGCCTACCGGAAGGCGGACTCGTGATCGCCAACGCTGCGGACCCGCTGGTGCGACGCGTTGTCGACGAGAGCCTGCCCGAGCACGCCAACCTGGCCTGGTATGCCCTGGCCGACGAAGACACGGGAGGCAAGCCCCCGCATTGGTTGGCGGCGCCCGCTAGCGTGAGCGAGCAGGGCAGCACCTTCGATCTCTTTGCCGGAGGGGTCCACGCCGGACGCTTCCTGCTGCCGATGCCAGGGCATCACAACCTGCGCAACGCGGTAGCAGCGCTGGCAGCCGCAGCTCAGGGGTATGGAGCAAAGCTGAAGGAGCTCGGCCCAGCCCTGGCGCGCTTCGCGGGCGTAGCACGACGGCAGGATCTGATCGGAGCGCCACGTGGGATCGCCGTGTATGACGACTTCGCCCACCACCCAACGGCCGTGCGCGAAACCCTGCGTGCGCTCCGGCAAAAGCACCCGAGCGGCAAGCTGTTCGCCGTCTTCGAGCCGCGCAGCGCGACCGCCTGCCGCAACCTCCACCAGCGAGAGTATGGGGAGTGCTGGGAGCACGCTGACCGCGTACTGTTCGCGCCACTGGGCCGCGACAACCTGCCAGTCGACGAACGACTGAGCCTGCCCCAAGTGGTGTCCGAGATCGGGCGCCGTGGCGGGGTCGCCACAGAGTTGCCGTCCGTGGACGCCATCGTGGACGAGTTGACCCGCAGTGCCGAGCCGGGGGACGTGATTGCGTTGCTCTCCAACGGTGCCTTTGGCGGGATCTACGCCAAGCTGCTGGCCAGGCTGACCCTAGGCGCTTAGGCGCCTAAACGGGCGCGTGGGCAAGCCTCGCGGTTTGTTGTGAGGCTCCCCGTTCCACCATGCTAGGACGCGCCACCTCTGGAGCTGACTTCTGATGACTTGTCCCTGCGGAAAAGGCGAATCCCTCGAAACCTGTTGCGGCCCGTTCATCTCGGGTAAGGCGCTGCCCGAAACCGCCGAAGCGCTGATGCGCTCTCGCTACACGGC
>JANNWK010000984.1:0-4613 GCA_031408355.1 Myxococcales bacterium | reverse complement strand
CGCTAGCCCTGAGCCCGATCTTGACGAGCGTCATCGAGTCGAACGAGGCCGTGGCCCGTTCAATGGGGGTGGCGCTAGTTCTGCTTACGGACGCAGCGTGTCCGGAGGTTCTGGGTGACAGCGATCGCCTCGCCCAGGTCTTGAGCAACCTTATCTCCAACGCGCTGAAATTCTCCGGCCGCGATCAGCGCGTCGAAGTTTCATTGAGCGAGCGTGCTGGGCACGCTCGGGTGGAGGTGCGCGACCACGGCTCGGGTATTCCCGACAGCTTTCGCGGGCGAATCTTCCAGCGTTTTGCGCAGGCAGACGGCTCGGATGGACGTCGCCGGGGCGGTTCCGGCCTGGGCCTGAACATCTCGAAGGCGCTGGTCGAGGGCATGAACGGCCAAATCGGCTTCGTCGAGACCGATGGAGGAGGCGCCACCTTTTTCATCCAGTTGCCGCTCGCAGCACCCAGTGCGCCAGCATGCGCGTCGCTTCCCTTGGCTTCGGAGCTGCGATGACCCAGGCAGCCACGCCCCTCGATTTGATGGACATCGGCGATAGCGAGGAGCGCTACCGCGCCGTGATCGATGCGCTGGCTGAGGGTATCGTACTGCAAAACCAGCAGGGCACGATCCTCGCCAGCAATGCCAGCGCCGCTCGCATCCTGCAGATGACACCCGACGAGCTTCACGGTCGGGCCTCGATCGATCCCGAGTGGCGAGCGATTCGAGAGGACGGCACGCCGTTTCCCGGGAACGAACACCCGGCCATGGTCACTCTGCGTACGGGCGATGCGCTATCGAACGTGGTGATGGGCGTCCGGCGCGGCAAGGACGAGCCGACCTGGATCTCGATCAACACGCGGGCGCTGAGTCGCACAGGGGCAGCGCTTCCGTACGCCGTGGTTAGCTCTTTCGCGGACATCACCACCGCCAAGAACCTCGAAAATCAGCTCCGCCAGAGCGAAGAAAAGTACCGAACGCTGTTCGAGAGCTCCATGGATGGCGCCTTGCTGGCGCGAGTTGACGGGACCATTCTCTCTGCGAACAAGGCGGCTTGCGAGATGTTGCGGCGGAGCGAGGCTGAGATCATTGCGGGGGGGCGCGCGGGCATCGTCGACCTGAACGATCCACGGCTTGCCCCCGCGCTTGCTGAGCGAGCCCGGACCGGTAGCATGAAAGCGGAGCTTACGCTGATGCGCGGTGACGGTACGACCATCCCGGTCGAAGTAACGTCGGCGGTCTTTCAGGGGGCGAACGGCGAGCAGCGGACGAATTTGCTGTTTCGCGACATCACCGAGCGGCTGCGTCTAGATCGGATGAAGAACGAATTTCTTTCTACGGTGTCGCATGAGCTCCGCACACCGTTGACCGCCATCCGCGGCGCGCTCGGCCTACTGGGAGGGGGAGTCCTTGGTTCTTTGCCAGAGGCGGCCAACGAGTACGTGCGCATGGCCACGCTGGGCACTGAGCGCCTGTCACGTCTGTTGAACGACATTCTCGATTTCGCCAAGCTTGAGTCGGGGAATTTCTTACTACAGCGTAAGCTCGTCGACTCGAGCCCCTTGGTCGACACTGCCGGTGAGGTAGGGCGAGGACTTGCCGCCGCTGCGAACGTGAGCCTCAGCGTGGACATTCGCGCTCAGACCAAGCTGTTGGTCGACCCTGAGCGCATCGTGCAGGTGTTGCTCAATCTGATCTCGAACGCTACCAAGTTCTCGCCACCTGGGTCGTGCATCGAGCTGGTGGTGCAGGCACCGCAAGCGGGGCGCCTTCGCTTCGCCGTGACCGACCGAGGCCAAGGCATCCCCGCCGCCGACGTGCCACGCTTATTTACGCGTTTCTATCAAGTCGACTCGTCCGACTCACGAGCGAGGGGCGGCACGGGCCTGGGGCTTGCGATCTCGAAATCTATCATCGACGCCCATGGCGGGAAAATCGGCGTAGCAACCGACCTGGGTAAGGGCAGCACCTTCTGGTTCGAGTTGGAGAGTCATGCCCGCTGAACCGATGGTAAGCTTGCTGCTCTGTAAAGATCAGGACCTGCGCACGCTCTTGGACGGTTCGCTGCGCGAGCGCGGGTTCAACACCGTCGTACCGCTTAGCGCGGACGATCTGGACCGAGCGCTCACTCGAAGGACCTTCGACGTGCTCGTGTGGGACGACCCTTCGACGGAGGGCTGGGAGGTCGCGCGCGTGCGTGAGCTTCGCGGACGGCAACGGCTACCGATTGCCTTTGTCTTGACGTCTGACCACCCTCGCGCCCCAATAACTGGGCTCATTCGCGAGTTGAAGGTCGACTTGGTCGCTTACAAGCCGATTGTCGCGAGCGACTTCACCAAACAAGTCTCGACGTTGCTGGCGCCAGCTGAGGCGGACAAAACACAAAGCTCCGGAAGCTTCGCGATTGCCCTCGAACCCCTCAAACGCGAGTTCGCGGCACGCCTTCCCGAACGCTTACGCGATCTGGAAGCGGCGGTGGCGCGCGCCCGCTTAGATTGGGGCTCACTGTCGGAGGCGGCGCGGCTAGCTCATCGCTTGAGTGGCTCTGCCGGGTCGTATGGTTACGGGCCCGTCGGGGCGGCGGTGGGATTGGTCGAGGACTTGCTGGCAGAGGCGCCAGCCTCCCCGGCCGGGTTGCGACGGTTCTTCTGGGAAGACCTCGAAAGCGCATTGGCGCAGGCACGCAGGCAAGCGAGTCATGCGCCCAGCGGCGGCCACGCGGTGCTCCCGGACACCGCCGCGCGTGGCCTCCTCGTCGTGGATGACGACCCCGAATTTCTGCATTTGGCACGACTGGTCGGTCGCAAGCTGGTGGTCGAAGTGATCACGGCCGAGACGCGCGACGAGGCGCTGCAGCGCGCACGCACCACGCCTCTGCTCGGCGCCGTTCTGGGGCTTCGACCGCAAGACAACCAATGGGCCGCGTTGACGCGCGTGCTGCGCAATACGCTGCGCAACGCCGAGCTTCCCATCGCGTTCGCTTCGGTCGACGTGGGGCTCGAAACGCGGATGGCCGCGCTCGATGCTGGCGGCAGCCGCTTCTTCGAAAAGCCCATCCTGGAGGAGGACTTCACTGCGCTCGTGCAGCATTTCGTCGCCTTGGCGGCGACGACGGCGGGGCGAGTATTGATCGTCGACGATGATCCGGACGTGGTTCAGCACTACGCGCTACTCCTGCGCAGCGTTGGCATCGACGTTTCTAGCTTGCCGTCAGCGGATGGCATCGTCGAGGAGCTGGAGCGAATTCGCCCCGACGTGGTGCTGCTCGATGTCGATCTGCCGCAGGTGTCGGGACTAGACGTCTGCCGGGCGCTGAGAATGTCTCCGCAGTTTCAGCTGCTGCCAATTCTGATCGTGACGGCACGCGCGGACGACACGACCCGGCTCAATGCGTTCCGTGCCGGCGCGACGGACGTTGTTACCAAGCCCGCGATTCCGGATGAGTTGTTGGCGCGTGTCGGCGTTCAGCTCGAGCGCACGCGGTTGCTGCGCGAACGGGCAGATCGTGACGCCCTCTCGGGGCTCTTGCTCCGCCGTGCTTTCATCGAGGCCTTCCAGCGGACGTTGGCGAGCGCGGTGCGGCAGCAGCAGCGGTTTTCCGTGGTACTGCTCGACCTGGATTCGTTCAAGCGCGTCAACGACGAGCACGGTCACCTCGCGGGCGACCAGGTGATTGCTCGACTGGGTGACTTGCTGCGGCGAAGGTTTCGCGTCGAGGACTTGCGAGGGCGTTGGGGCGGTGAGGAGTTCGCGTTGGTGTTCCCGGGTGCCGACGCAGCCTTCGCCGAACGGGCTACGCGGCGCCTTTTGAGCGAGTTCGCCGAGGTCGAATTCGTGTCGGACAGCGGCGTGCCATTTCACGTCACGTTCACCGCTGGCGTCGCGGAGCACCCAGTAGACGGGACGACAATTGCAAGCTTGATGCGAAACGCTGACGAGCAACTCTACTCCGGAAAGAGACAGGGGCGAAATAGAGTTTGCCGCCCGCCCGCGCCGACTCCGACCGCAACCGATATGAGGGGGGATGCAGAATGAAAGTGCTGCTCATCGATGACGAAGAAGACATTCGCAAAATCGGTAGGTTGAGCCTTGAAGCCGTCGGCAAGCATCAGGTCGCCACGGCCGCGTCGGCTCAAGAAGGGCTGAAGGCCGCTGCCACAGACCGACCAGATTTGATCCTGATGGACATGATGATGCCGGAAATGGACGGACTCGCCGCGTTGAGCCAACTGCAGGGAACGCCCGCCCTCAAAGACATCCCGGTCTTGTTCATGACAGCCAAAGTGCAGCGAAGCGAGATGGCCCGCTACGTCGCGCTCGGCGCGCTCGGCGTCATCCCCAAACCGTTCGATCCAATGACTCTACCCAATGAGATCCTCTTGCTCCTCGAGAGCGGCCACAAAAGCGAGAGGTAGCTGTTCTCGAGTGGCCTACCAAAGTGTCGTCCCTGCGATCAGGTCGCAGAAGATAGTGCCGAAGCCGGGGTCACGCTCAACGATTCAGAAACAGTTGCGGACACGACTGCAACCAATTCGAACCGTCTCGGAGATCGAGCTGGACTTCGTGGTCTTCACCCAGGACCTGTTTCCATTCCAGGCGATCGCCGCGGAAGCGCAGGCGATGCGC
>JANNWK010000983.1:0-3903 GCA_031408355.1 Myxococcales bacterium | reverse complement strand
TGCCAATCTGCCTCACTGATGAAGCCCGCGAGCCGTTCTGAGCTGGCGCGCTTTCTGCGTGAATTGCCGCCAAATCTGCGTCCCAGCCAGGGAAGTACGGAGCATGTGAGCTCTGGTGCGCGCGGCTGCGACGTCGTCTTTCAAGTGGCACGGCCGATGCAACGTAGCGGCGAATGAACAAAGACCAGGCGAGCGGTACTTGGGATTCAATCAAGGGTAAGGCCAAACGGATTTGGGGCGAGCTCACGGACGACGACTTCTTGAAAGCCGAAGGTTCCGTCGACAAGCTTTTTGGAGCCATCGAAACGAAGTTCGGGGACACCAAAGAACAGATCAAATCGAAGATCGACGCGCTTCACATCAAGTGATGTTCGGCCGCGCGGTTCCGTTACCGTTTTAGAAACGCGGGAGGCAGTCATGCTGTGGACAGTTGCCGTTGTCTTGTTGGTACTTTGGGCCCTTGGGCTCGTGACCTCATACACCATGGGTGGGTTTATACACATCTTGATCGTCGTGGCCGTGGTGATGCTGCTCGTCAATTTGATCAGCGGTAGACGTTCCTCGGTCTAGCGGACTTCAATCGATCGAGAGCTTCTTGTATTTGATGCGCGTCGGCCGGTCCGCATCGGTGCCGAGCCGGCGCTTGCGGTCTTCTTCGTAGGCTTGGTAGTTGCCTTCGAACCAGACAGTCTTGCTGTTGCCCTCGAAGGCTAGGATGTGCGTCGCGATGCGGTCGAGAAACCAGCGATCGTGGCTGATGACGACGGTACAACCGGGAAAAGACAGCAAGGCTTCCTCGAGCGCTCGCAGCGTATCCACGTCGAGATCGTTGGTCGGCTCGTCAAGCAGCAGCAGGTTGCCGCCCTCCTTCAGCAACTTGGCGAGGTGCACGCGGTTGCGCTCACCGCCCGACAAGCTGTCGACCCGCTTCTGCTGATCGCTGCCGCGAAAGCCGAACCAGCCGCAGTAGGCGCGCGATGAGACTTCGCGTTTTCCGAGCAGCAGCTTCTCTTCGCCGCCGGAGATCTCCTGCCACACATTCCTGTCACCGGTCAGCGCGCCGCGCGACTGGTCCACGTAGGCGATCTTTACGGTGTCGCCCAGCTTGAGCTCGCCCGAGTCCGGACGCTCTTCGCCCACGAGCATCCGAAAGAGCGTGGTCTTTCCGGCGCCGTTCGGGCCAATGATGCCCACGATGCCGCTGCGCGGTAGTCGGAAGGTCAGATCGTCAACTAGCAGGCGCTCGCCGAAGCCCTTCTTGAGCTGGTTGGCCTCCACCACCAAATCCCCCAAGCGTGGGCCAGGCGGAATACCGATCTCGGTCGGATCACTCGGTCCGCTCGCGGACTTGTCGACCAAGTCGTCGTAAGCGGCCAGGCGCGCTTTGCTCTTGGCCTGGCGCGCGCGCGGTGAGGCGCGGACCCATTCCAGTTCTTGCTTGAGTTTGCGTTGGCGGGAGCTCTCCTGCTTCTCTTCTTGGGCCAAGCGCGCTGATTTTTGTTCGAGCCAACCGGTGTAGTTGCCCTTGAACGGATAGCCCTTGCCGCGGTCGAGCTCGAGGATCCACTCGGCCACGTCGTCGAGGAAATAGCGATCGTGGGTGACTGCTACCACCGTGCCCGCGTAGTCCTTCAGGAAGTGCTCGAGCCAGGCTACCGACTCGGCGTCCAGGTGGTTCGTGGGCTCGTCGAGCAGCAGCATGTCGGGCCGGGAGAGCAGAATGCGCGCGAGCGCCACGCGCCGACGCTCACCGCCCGAAAGCGTCGCGATCGCCGAATCGGCCGGCGGCAGGCGCAAGGCGTCCATCGCCATCTCAACGCGCGAGTCGAGATTCCAGGCGTCAATGGCGTCGATGCGATCTTGCAGCGTGCCCTGCGCCGTCAGCAGCTTCGTCATCTCGTCATCGGACATTGGTTCGCCCAGCTTCATGCTGAGCGTTTCGAATTCCGTGACCAGCCCGCGGATGTCGGCAACCGCTTCGTCCACCGCCTCCTTCACGGTCTTCAGCGTTCCCAGATCGGGCTCCTGCGCGAAGTAGCCGATCTTGGTGCCCGGATAGGGTTTGGCCTCGCCGATGAATTCCTTGTCCACGCCTGCCATGATCCGAAGCAGCGAGCTCTTGCCCGAGCCGTTGCTGCCGATCACGCCGATTTTGGCGCCCGGATAGAACGCCAGCGTGATGTCCTCGAGCACGCGCTTCTCCGGGGGATGAATGCGCGTGACGTTCTGCATCGTAAAGATGAACTCGGGCATTCGGTTTTTCTACAGGCGACGCCCCGCGTCGGCAATTGCGGCAAGGAAATCGGCCGGCTGCCCCTGATTTCCAGGATGACCCCGTCCTTTACCGAAAGGTCGACCCGACCCTGCTGCTGGACCCTTCTGGTGCTTTCCTGGGCGTGCTCGGCCGAGCCCCCCGCAGGCTCCCCCTCCACCCGAAACGAAGGCGCGGCCGGTTCAGTCGTTGACGCGGCCGCGCCGTGGCCGCGCGGCGGCAGCTCAGCGGGCGGTCAGGTCGCATCGGGCGACCCCGCCGGGGGCGGAAGCGCCGGCGCGGACGCCGACCGAGTGCCGCTCGCCCCGTCCCTTCTGGCAAGCTGCACCGGCACCGCCCCCATTCTGTGTGCGCTGCCGGCTCCGAACGGCAACTACGACGTCACGGTCGAGCTCGGCGACGACGTCAGCGAGGCCTCTTCCCTGCTCGCTGCCGAAACGCGCCACTACGTCGCGCCTGAACTCAGGACGGTCGCCGGTGGACGCGAGCTACTGACCTTCACCGTGAACGTCCGGCAGGAGCAACATGACGGCGGGCAGAGCGCCGTGGCGGGCATTCTCGACCTTAGCATCTCGGGCTCGGCGCCGCAGCTGCGGGGGCTCGGGCTTCGTCCAGCGCCCAACACCATCACCGTGTTCGTGGCGGGTGACTCCACGGTGTGCGACTGGACCGCCGCCAATACCTCCGCCGTGCGAGACGACGAGGCCGGCTGGGCCCAACCGCTCTCCATGTACTTCAAGCAGGGTGTCGCGGTGGCCAACTACGCGGATTCCGGGGAGACGGCCGCCGACTTCTACACCAAGTTCTTCCCGGCTGCCCGCTCGGCAATGAAGCCCGGCGACTACCTATTCATTCAGTTCGGGCACAACGACCAGAAGCCGGAGAACAACGCCGCGGCCGGCTACAAATCCAACCTACTGAAGTACGTGAACGACGCGCGCGAGCGAGAGGTGATCCCGGTGCTCTTCACGCCCGTCTCGCGCAAGGGCGGTTCTGTCGCCTCGCCGGGCTTCGCGGGCCTCGATCAGGAGGCGCGCGACCTCGCCAAGGCACAGGGCATCGCCTTGATCGATCTGACGCTCTTGTCGCTCGCCTACTACGCGAGCGTTCCAGACAAGCATGCGCTTTTCGTGGACGGCGGGACTCACTTGAGTGATGTCGGCGCTATCGGCGTCGCTGGAGAAGTGGCCGCCGCCATCAAGGCGAGCGCTCTGGGGCTCCGGGCCTTCGTCAAATAGCCGGGGCGAGCGCGACGGCCCGCAGAGTAGCGCGCTCGATCACATCACCGGCCACGAACGCCCGCAGCAGCTGGCGGATCTGAGCGAAATCGAGCTGAACGCTAGCCGCGGCGTAGGCCTCACGCACCAACCGGCGTTCGGCGCGCGCCAGTCGTCCGTCCAAGACCGCCGCCGAAACCAACAGCCGCAGCGCCACGCAACGCTCCGCTTGGTTCAGTTGTGGCAACGCCTCCACAAAGCCGCGCGAATCGTCTAGCCTTAGGCCTAGAGCGGGCTGACCGAGACGCTGCCTCACCGCGTGCAACATCGCCACGTGGTTGGGGTGTAGCTCGGTGGTTCGCACCACGGCGCTACCGACCGCCTGATGGATGGCCGCGACGAGCGGACCGGAAG
>JANNWK010000982.1:0-4765 GCA_031408355.1 Myxococcales bacterium | reverse complement strand
GTGCGGGGCGACACGGTGCTGGCTGCCGTCGCGCGACGTGCGACGCCGTCGCGCGACGTGCGACGCCGACGCTCGCTGGCACGACACGACGCTCGCTCGCTACGCTCTCGACGCTTGGCTCGCTCGCCTTCGTCGAGGTGTTCTCCCCCGACGTGCCGCAGCCCACAAGCGATAGCAGCAGGGCCAGCGCAGTGCCCAGTACCCTCTGCTCCGTTGCAGCGTTCAGCCCTCGCATCTTGGGCCGGACGCTAGACGCGATGGGGGCCACCGGCCAGGGCCAGCGGATCGCTTCGACCGTTCAGCCCAGGTTCAGGCGCTCAAGCAGCAGTAGGCGCTGCAGGTCGCGGCCGTCGAAGGGCAGCTTGGCTTGGGCCCACACCAGGCCTCGCGGTGTCAGGCTGGGCTCGCGCACGAGCATCAAATGGGTGCGTGACGGAGCCGATGGCGCGGCAGGTTCTGGCGTGCAGGGCAGCGTCGGCCGCTCTGCGTCGAAGTGGGCAATCGATTTGGCGAACATGGCCTTCGATCACTAGGAGGTACGGGTGTCCGCTCGGTGAAGTGGTGGTGTCTTGCGGGTGTCTTTGCTGAATTCCACAGATCTAGCGGGCTGTCCGCCTAACACCCACATCGCACCACGAGCCGACGCGAGGCGTATCGGCCATCATCGCCACGTTCCGGGGCGCTAGCGAGTGACGACCAAAAGGCCAGCGCGCGGCTACTCGACGCGCACCCGGCGGCGTTCCTGAATCATGTGCTCGGTGATCACTCGCTTGGACTCGGCCGTTTCTGCGAGCGTCCAGACATCGTGGGCGGCCTTGCCGCCGGCACATTCGAGCAGGAGATCTGCCGCGCGTTCCGGGCGGATGCCGTCGAAGTGGCGGCCCGGGAGCTCCACGACCGCGCTACGGACTCGCAGGCCCTCCAGGGTGGAGAGCAGCTTCTCGATCACGATGCGGTAGACCGGTTCACTGAAGTCCGCGCGAGGCCCAACCCCAAACAGCAGCACTTTGTCGAAGGGTAGCTTGGGTTTGCCCGGCAGGAGCACGACCTCTTCGACCTTGCCGCTAATGAAGCCCCGCTCAATGAGCGTGGAGATCCGGCCGGCCATGCGCCAATCCAGCAGGCCCGCCAGACCATGGGGTGGGCGCTCGCCTTCGGCGATGCCCGCCACGATCACCTCCGTACCGATCAGGTCCAGCTTGCGCAGGTTAGGGAGCGTGAACCTTAGCTCCACGGCGGCTCAGCTTTGGGTCGGCGTCTTGTCGGTGTCTTGGCGTCCGAGATCGTCGGCGATGCGGTCCAAGACGCCGTTGACGAACTTGCTGCTTTCGTCGCTGCCGAAGCGCTTGGCCAGCTCTACGGCCTCATCCAGGACCACCGCACGCGGTACGTCCGTACGGGTCAGCAGCTCGTAGGTGCCAAGCCGGAGCGCGTTGCGATCGATGCGCGCCATCCGCTCGATGCGCCAATTCTGGCTGGCCGCGCGGATGCGTTCGTCGAGCTGGTCGGCATCCGAACGGACGCCACGCACGAGCGCGTCGGCGTACTCTCGGCCTTCGGCGTCGCCGGGAAGCTCGCGCCAGAAGTCGGAAATCGCCTGATCGGCGTCGTGGCCGGTCGCGTCGATCGCGAACAACATTTGAAGCGCGGCTTCTCGAGCTGTGGTGCGTGCGCCCATCGAAGGCTCAGTAGCCCAGCTGCTTCAGCTGCTTGCCGAGCGTCACCATCTCGATAGCCGTCAGCGCCGCGTCGAAGCCCTTGTTGCCGGCCTTGGTCCCGGCGCGCTCGACCGCCTGCTCGATGTTGTCGGTGGTGAGGACACCGAACGCGATGGGCACGCCGCTAGCCAACGAGGCTTGGGCGACTCCCTTGGAAACCTCGCCGGCGACGTGGTCGAAATGCGGAGTTGCACCGCGGATGACGGCGCCGACGGCGACGATGGCATCGAGCTTGCCGCTCTTGGCCAGCCGCTGGCACACCAGCGGAATTTCCCAGGAACCGGGCACCCGCACGACGCTGATGTTCTTGGCTTCCGCGCCGTGGCGCAGCAGAGCGTCGACGGCGCCCTCCACAAGCCGTTCGACGATGAAGGAGTTGAAGCGTGACGCGACGATCGCGAAATGGCTGCCGGCCGGCACAATCAAGGCGCCTTCAATGGACTGAACGGACGAATCGATCGACATTGCGTCGCCACTTCTTAACACAACGGAGCCAGCGCAGCCCGCCGCTACTGCTGCATGCGGACGAGCGGGACGCTTTCAATAAGCGTGAGGCCGTGCCCCTGGATCCCCGCTATTTTCCGGGGATTGTTGGTCAGTAGGCGGATCTGGCATAGGCCGAGCGAGCGTAACACCTGCGCGCCCAAGCCATATTCGCGCAAGGCGCCGCCGTGCGGTCGTTGCTGGGCGGGCGCTTTGGGCGGTGCCGCGGCACCGGGCGAGCTGGCCTCGCCGCGGCGCAGGACCAGCTGAAGCTCGTCCTTCAGCTCCGTGGTCGGGGGAATGTAGACGATCACGCCCTCGCCCGCGGCTTCGATCGCATCGATGGCCTCGGCCAGATTCTTGGCGCCCTCTCGGAGCGTCGAGCTGAAGACGTCGGCCAGGCTAGAGCCCGTGTGCATGCGGCAAAGGACTGGCCTTTCCGCGATCGGAGTCCCTTTGACGAGCGCCAAGAACTGCCGTCGCTCGTGGACCGCTTCGAAGATGCAGGCGCGCCAGCTCGTGCCGGTGCGATCGAGTTCAATCGCGCTTTCCGCGATCAATGAAACCAGCGCCTCCGTTTGCAGACGGTACGCAATGAGGTCGGCGATGGTCAGAATTGACAGCCCGTGTCGCTTGGCGAAGCTCTCGAGGTCGGGCATGCGCGCCATGCTGCCGTCGTCGTTGGCGATTTCGCAGACGATGCCGGCAGCCGAGAGCCCGGCCAGTCGCGCTAGATCCACCGACCCCTCGGTCTGTCCGGCGCGCACCAGCACCCCGCCTGGGCGCGCCACTAGCGGAAACACGTGCCCGGGAACGACGACGTCGTTGGGCTTCGCCGCCGGGTTGATGGCGACACGAATGGTGTGGGCGCGATCGGCGGCGCTGATGCCGGTGGTGACGCCCTCGCTGGCCTCGATGCTGACCGTGAATGCTGTGCCGAGCCGCGGCCCGCTCCGACCCGGAGCCGCCATCATGGGCAAATCCAGGCGAGCGATCTGCTCCTCGGTGAGCGTCAAGCAGATGAGCCCACGGCCGTGGTTGGCCATGAACGCGATGGCCTCCGGGCTCACATGCTCAGCCGCCAGGACCAGATCCCCTTCGTTCTCGCGATCCTCGTCGTCCACCAAGATGAGCATCTTGCCGGCGCGCACCTCAGCGATGCCACGGGCGACGCGCTCGATGAGCTCGGAGTCGAGTTCTGGACGGTGGAGGGAATCGGGAGGCATTGCCAGCGGGCTCATCGTTGTCAGTTGATCCTGGACCGCTATTTGTACCCGGCGCGTTCGAGCGCAAGCGCAAAGTCCGAATCCTCAGCTTCTGCGGGAGTTTTGCCGGTCGCTTCGAAGTAGTTGACCAGGTAGCGCGCTAGCAAATCGACTTCTAGGTTGAGGTCACTGCCGATGCGGAGATGCTTCAGGTTCGTCAGCTGGCGCGTGTGGGGGATGAGCACGACGCTCAACGTATTGTGAGTCACCTCGTTCACGGTGAGCGAAACGCCGTCGAGCGCGATCGACCCCTTGACCGCGACAAAGCGTCGTAGTGGTTCCGCGAACGCAACCTGCACGCGCCAGGCGTCGCCCGCAACGTCCACGGACTTCACGCTCGCCACGCCATCGACGTGCCCGCTGAGCCAGTGCCCGCCGAGTCTGTCGCCGACGCGCAGCGCACGCTCGAGGTTCAGCTCGCAGCCGAGCGGCAGCCCCCCGAGCGTGGTCTTTTCGGCGGTTTCCTCGGAGATATCGGCTTCAAAGCTGGCCGCGGCCCGGGCCACAACGGTCAAGCACGCACCGCTTACCGCGATGGATTCGCCGAGCGAAAGGCCGTCAAAGCCGGCCACGCCCTGGCTGCCTATCACGAGTCGAAAGCCCGGGCCCCGCCGGTCACGCGACCTGAGTGTGCCCGGTCCAAGTACGAGCCCTGTGAACACGAGCTTCCACATAGCACCTCGGGCGCGTGGTAGGCTGACGGCGTGAGGCGGCGCTTTTGGCTAACGGTTGCAGGGCCCGCGCTCGTCGGCCTTCCTCTGGGGTTTTGGGCGCTTTCGGGCTGCGGGCCCAGCGTGCAGTCTATCCACGAGGGTAGCGTGCGCTTCGAGCACTGCTACAGGTTGGATTTGGAGCTTGAGGTGGCGAGCGGCCATCGCCATGCGTGCTGGGCCTCCTGGCTCAAGCAGTACACGTTTGGGCAGCCCAGAGACCGCCTGGACTACGCGGCCCGGCGGGTGCGCTCGTTCTCGACTGGGGACGGCTCGGGGCCTGTGCTCCAGCTGGATGCCGAGCAGCACGACGAAACCCGGCAGTTCTATTTGGTCGTTCCGCCACCCACCAGCGTGCACGGGCCGCCGCCACCGATTGCCACACGCGTGAACGCCAGCGCGCCGCCACCTGGCAAGGCTACCAGTGGCGCAGCACCAGGCGCGGCGCCGGGCGAGAGTTGCGCGACCGATTGTCGAAGCGCTTTCGCAAAGTGCGGCGAGGCTTGCCCGGCGGAGTCCGCCAGTGGCGCTTGCGCGAGCTGCGATCCGGATTACCGACGCTGCATGCAGCGTTGCTTCGAATGATGCG
>JANNWK010000981.1:0-8264 GCA_031408355.1 Myxococcales bacterium | reverse complement strand
CGCGGCTTCGCCAGATTTGGCACTTGGCAGGTCGAGCGGAATCGAACGCGAAGCCAGGTAGTTTGCGGTGACCATTAAGACGACGAGCAGCACGAGCACGACGTCCACCAGGGGCGTGACATTGATGCCCGTGATCGACTCATCCGACGACGAGGAAGATGTCTGCACGATAAACCTCAGGGAAGCTAGACCACCAAAGAATCATTCGGCACGCGCCGCGCCGGGCGCCTTCAAACTCGCGAGGACTTCATGAGCCAGCGCCGCCGCGCGTCCCATACGGGCACGGATGAGCCGCTGAAACAGGTTGAAGGCCGCCACAGCCGGTAGCGCCACCAGCAAGCCCACCGCGGTCGCGATCAGCGCCTCGCCAATTTCTGCCATGAGCCCCGCCGACACCTGACCTGCGGAACTCTGCAGCTCGCGGAACGAGCGCACGATCCCGATCACGGTGCCAAGTAGGCCTATGAACGGCGCGTTGTTGCCCAGGGTACCGAGCAGGGCCAGGTTCTGCTCCATGCTGAGCCGGCACAGCTCGGTCTCTCCGCGCATGCGTTCCTCGGCGCTGGCGGCGCCAGGGCAGGACAGCCCAGCCGCGGCGACGCGGGCCTCGAAGCTGGGTGATTCCTCTAGCCTGCGCCGAGCCTGCTCGAAATCGTTCTCCCCGAGCAGCCGTCTCAGCTCGGCGCGCAGGATCGCTACGTCGTCCCGTGATGAAACGAACAAGACGGCCCGCTCGATCACGACCGCCAGCGCTGCCACCGAGAGCGCAATCAGCAGCCACAGTACCCAACGTGAACCAAAGTGCGACAGGGCCAGCAGTCGTTCAATTACGTCCATCTCGGGTCTCTTTCTTCAGCAGGCGGGTCATCAAAAAACGCACACGGCACGCTCACTGAAATCGGAGCCGCCGCGAAAATCGCGAACTACGAACCAAAGACGCACGAGCTGCGGCGCCGCGGGAGCGGTGAACGAGACCGTCCGTCCCAGCTGCGCGTCCTCGGGCGAGACCGAGTCGAACGCCTGGGACAGCTCGCCCGCCGTGGTGAAGTGAGAGAGTTGCAGCGACTCACGTGGCGGATCGGCGCTGACCGCGCGAGGCAACGGGTCGCGATCGGCCTCGTCGAGCGCTACGCCCAGCGTGTGCGTCGATCCGCTGGATACCTCGGGGTATCCATGGCCGCGGCAGTCGCCCGGAGCGGCGGGGACATCGGGCCAAGCCTGACCGTCGAAGCTGAGGGAGGCCGCTTGCAGCGTTGGGTTGCGGTTGACGTCGCCCGCTCGCGCCAACTCAATTTCCAGGACGACCGACGTGCCGGGCTGGGCGTCCAGGCAGCGCGTGCCCTCGGCGCTGGGCGCGCCCGCTGGGCACACCACTCCGATGAAAGCGAGTCTACGTGTCGGATCCAGCTCCGGCGGCGTGGTGAAGGTGAGACTCGGGGCGGCGCGCTCGGCCTCGGTCCCTTCGCTCCGCGCCCCCGCGAAGGGCTCACCGGCGCAGCCGCTCCGACCCACGCCGTCCAGCGCAGCCGGACACGCGAAAAGAGCGAAGCCCAGCGCCGGGGACAACGCGGGGGCCGCCACCAGGAAGGTAACGCTGGCCGTGTCGCCCGGCGCTGGCGCGGCTCGCCCTGGCTCGCCCTGCACCTCCACGCGCGCGCCGAGCACGCGGACCCCCGCAACGAGTTCAACCTGCTGCAGTGGTTCGTCACAGCCGCACAGCGCCAAAAGCCCCGCCACATATCCCGGGAAGAGTCGTGCTTTCATAGTTCACCTCGCAAGCCCAGGTTGGGAAACAGGCCCAGTCCGCTCACCGCTTCACGCTTGCTGTAGTCGAAGCTGTAGCGGTAACCCTCAGCGTTCTCGGCCATGTACGCATTCTGAACTTCCAAGTAGACAGCCACGCTCGCAGGTCCAATCTTCCAAGCCTTCTCGACGCGCGCGTCGAGCTGGTGAAACGTCGGTTGGCGCTCGCTGTTCGTAGCGCCATGGTTGGGGACGTAGACGCCCGTGCGGGCGTCGTAGGTCGCGCCCGTGAGCGGCGTCGCCGGGTTGCCGCTGACCACGCGGAAGCGCAGCCCGACGTCCCATCCTCTGCCGAGCCCCTGGCTGGCGACCAAGCTGAGCACATGCGTCTGATCCGCATCGAACAGGCGCCAGGCGCCGGCCTCTTCACGGCGTTCGCTGCGAGAGAGCGTGTAGGCGAGGTAGGCGAAGCCGTCTTGCCGCCAGCGCGCCTCACCCGAGAATTCGGCGCCGAAGATCCGGCCCTGTCCAGCGTTGATAAAATGTGGTGCGGCGCGGTTCTCGGTGCCCACCACGACATCGGCAATTCGCTTGTAGAAACCCTCAGCCGAAAGCTTGACCTGCTCCGCTAGTTCTTGTTCGACGCCCGCGCTCGCCTGCAGCGCGCGGTAGGGCACTAGCTCCGGGTTACCGATCACGGGCAGCGATTGGTAGTACTGCGGCGCCTGGCTATAGTAGCCGACTCCCCACTTCAGGGCGGTCGCCGAACCGACGTCCCAGCGCGCCGCAAGTCGCGGGTCTAGGCTGGGCTCGCCAATCTCGCCGAAGTAGTCCATGCGCACGCCAGGCGTCACGAGCAAGGACGACACGGGCCGCCAGCCCAGCTCGAGGTAAGCCGCCGGTCGCAGGATCGGGATCGAGTCATCGACCACCGTGATCCGGCGCTGCCCTGCCAGGGGATCCGCCTGGCGGGGATTGCCTTCTTCGGAACCGGGCTGGGGACCTCGGTAGCTGCCGGCCAGAAGCCAGCCGAAAAAGTCGAAGCCGCCGCTGAGCCTGACGTTCGGTTGAAGTTCGAAGCTCGCCTCGCCGCGGCCATGTAGTTCGTTGACGCCAAACGTCTGGGCCAGCTCGCCCAGGCGCTGGGTCATGTCCAAGCGACCTACCGTCAAGTTCGCGCTGGCCGAAGCGCCGCCAGCAGGGCGACTCGCAAGTTCGAGGCCCACCCGATGAAACTCGATAGATCCCTTGATCTCACCGGAAAGCCCCGGATCCTCGGCACTCGGCTTCGAAAAGAACAACTCCAGTGAATCGCGGCTGCCGTAGCTGAGCAGCCGCAATTGGGTGTTCTGACTGAGGCGATAGCTAGCGATAGCCTGGTAGTCGAGGTAGGTCGGCGCCGCGACCACGCTGTAGGCGTCCTCGGGCACGAAGTTCTCGAATACAAGGTCGATGTTGCTGCGTCGCACGGCAGCCGCCACCGCAAGCTGGCGCGTGACCGGCGCCTCCACATAGGCCGCGCTGTCGATGAGATTGAGTTCGAGCGCAGCGTGGAGCTTGTCGGTCGCAGGCTCCTTCGCCGTCACCTCGACCACGCCCCCTACCGAGCGCCCGTAGCGCACCGAGAAGTTTCCCGGATACACCTCCAGTTTCTCCACCAGCCGCGAGCTCATGAAGCTCGTTAGGCCCCCAAAATGGAACAGGAACGGCACCGGCACGCCATCCAGGTAGGTCTGGCTTTCGCCCGCGCCAGCGCCGCGCAGGATCGGATCACCCTGCCCGAGCGAAGTGCGAGCCACCCCAGGCATGAGTTCGATCGCGCGCAGCGCATCACCCCGCGTGCCTGGGACCCGCCGAATGGTCGCGTTGCCGACGCTGCGCCGAGTGACCTCACGGGGTGGCGCCTCTACCTCGGCGGTGGCCTCAAACTCGAGCTCCTCCTCACTGGCGTCGTCCGGCGGGGTCGGCGGAGGCAACGCCGGCGCCTGCGCGAGCGCGGGCGTTGCCATGCCGAACGTGAGAGCGACGCTGAGAATACGCAAGGCGCGGCGGCGAAGGAGAGCGGGATGCAACAACCTTCCGTGCCCCGCCGCCCCACGATCGTTCAACGTCCGAACGAGCAGCGCTCTGCCCGTGCTAGCATGGCCGACTCCGTGCCCCGGCCGCTCCTTTCTCTACTGCTCGTGACGAGCTTCGGTTGTGTGCCGACGGAGCGAAGCGAGGGAGCCGTCAAGGGCACAGGTTCAGCCGCCGCGTCGCCATCCGGAACGCTGCGGGCTCACGCTCCGCGCGCCGGCACCTCCGTGGCGCGGCCCTCCGAGCGCCCCGGGGCGAACGACGCCGAAGGCTCCGCGCTTCCGATCTTGACGCACAGGTTCCAGGACGACTTCGAGCGCAGCGAGCTGGGCGAGGACTACCTGGCCACCAGCACCGCCTACCGCATCGAGCAGGGTCGCCTGTGCGTCAAAGGGGCGCGCAACCACCCGCTCTGGCTGCGGCCGCGCTTGCCCGAGAACGCCCGCATCGAGGTGGACGCGCAAACGTCCGCCAGCGACGGCGACATCAAATTGGAGGCCTGGGGGGACGGCCGGAGCGCCGCGACCGCCGCGGCCTACGACAACGCCTCCAGCTATATCGCCATCTTTGGCGGCTGGAAGAACCGCTATCACGTGCTGGCCCGGCTCGATGAGCACGCTCCCGGCCGCCCGGAGGTGGTGATCGAACCCGGCAGCGACGATCCGCGGCAGCAGCCCGTCCTGGCCGACAAGCGCTATCGGCTCAGGCTGGAGCGCGGCGACGGCCGCACCGTGCGCTTCTGGGTCGACGACGTCGAGCTGGTGAGCTTTAGTGATCCCGTGCCCCTGACCGGCGACGGCCACGAATACTTCGCCTTCAACAATTGGCAAACCCCGGTTTGCTTCGACAACCTGGTGGTGGAGCCACTCGCTGGCTAAGGAGCGCTGAGCTTGGAGCAAGCAGAGCTCGACATAGCGCTGGAAGAGCTGGAGCTGCGGCTGGAGCGCCTGCGTGGCCTCTACGAGCAGTACTTTCTTGGCCTCGAGAAGATCGAACCTTCCGTCGCGCGCAAGGACGTGGATCGGCGCATCTACGTGCTAAGGCGCGAGAAGATCAGGAACACCGCCAAGCGCTTCAAGCTTCAGACGGTCATCCAGCGCTACAACACGTTCCAACAGTATTGGCAGCGCATCTGCCGCGAGATCGAGAACGGCACCTACAAGCGCCACTTGCTCCGCGCGCAGAAGATCGGCGGCGGCGAGCTGCTCACCATCGCGGCAAAGCGACGCCTGGGCCGCGCCACGCGAGCGAGCACGCCACCTGCGGACAAGCCGCCCGAGAGCGTCGCGCACGCGAGCGCAGCGGCGGACTCAGCGCCCGCGCCCGAATCACCCGCACCCGCACCCGCACCCGCACCCGCACCCGCACCCGCACCCGGGAGCCCTCCTCCTCCGCCCAGAGCGCGGCCCCCGCTGCCCCCCCCGGCGACTCGGGCGGCCGGGCGCGCCAGCGAGACCGCCAAGGCCCCGCCGGCCCCCGCTGCGACAGCCCCGCTGCCGCAGCCGCCGAAGGCGTTCGAGAGTCTCGACCTCGACATGGACTTCATGGGCGAATGGGACCCCGGAAAGCGCCCCGCTCCCGTCAGGCCTGCCAAGCAGGTCGCCGCTCCCGCTCCGCCCGCTCCCGCAGCAAGGCCCGCACCCGCGCCGGCGCCACGCGCCGCTCCTCCTGTTCGGTCCCCAGTGGAGGCCCCACCACCCAAGCCCGCCGCCCGTCCCGCCAAGCCGGCCGCCCCGGCGACCGCCCCTGCCGCTGCGGGTGTGGACGACACACGACTCCGCGATCTCCACGCCCGGCTTCAACAGGCCAAGCAGCAGACCAAGGAAGGCAGCGTCAGCTTCGACGGCCTCGCCAAGTCGATTCGTGCGACCGAAGCCAAGCTGCGCGCGCAGCACAAAGACCGCAAAATCGAGTTCGATGTCGTGATCAAGGACGGTCGCGCCGTGGTCAAGCCGATCGTCAGATAGACCGGCGGGATCGGCAACGCACGCTACGAGACCGCGCGACGATCCTGGGTCGGGCGTGTCGAGCTGACGGGCTCGGACACGTACACGGCGTGGTCACAAAACACGATCGTGCAGGACGAACGGCCGGCTTCGCGCATTCGGCCACACAGCTCGGAGAGCTCTTCGTCGGAATCGACGACATCACCCTCGATGGGCTGGCGGGTGGTCGAGTCGTAGCGACAGTTGTCGATCGCTACCCAGAGGCCCTTGTAGCGCTCAGAGCGACACAGGTCGGGCCAGGTCATACGGCTTGTCATGCAGGGGCTAACCTTCGCAAATGCAGGCACGTTCTAGGCGCAGAACTCCCATCAGCGCCGAACGCTAGAGGCCGCACATCGCTGTGGGTCTCTTCAATAACAGGTGGACGGCAGGTGGCCATGTCCGGGTTGAGGGCTGGAGTTAAGAACAGCTCCCCGACTCAGTCAAGGGAACGGGCCACTGTGGGTTTTGAACCAGAGCTGGAATTCGTCTTTCCGATGTAACTCCGGACAGTTACTTGCAGCTCGTGCCCTTCAGCCCCCGGGCCGCTCCGGTCACGCCCGCCGCGTCAGCCGCCGCAACGAGCTGCTTGGCGCGGTCGCATTGCCCGTTCAAGGCCGCCGTGCGCACCGCGTTGCCCGCGCTTCGTTGCAGGATCGCCTTGCATTCGGCCTTCTTACCAGCGTCCGAGCAGCGGCCCATCGCGGCCGTGGCGCCGGCGATGTTGCCACCGCTCGCCGCGGACTTGCAGGCGTCGCAGGGGTCGCCCTTGGGAGGCGGAGGAGTCGTGCCAGGCTTCGTGACCGTGCCCGGCTTCGCTGCGGCGCCGCCGGTGCCGGTCGCCAGCTCCGGAACGACGGGCGGGACCGCAGCCGTTTCGGCCGGCGGCGGGTCGAGCGGAGCGAACGGCACCGGCGCGGAGGACGCTCCGGAGGCCGTCGTGTTCAGCGGGATCGCCAACACCTCGTCATCCTTGGGCTTCTGGGAGCGCACGAACAAGATCAGCATCGCGCCCAGCAACACCACCCCGACGCCAGCGAGCCCGAACACGAGCCCCTTCCCTCCGCCGCCACCGCGGGCCGCCCGCGCCGGAGCCGAGGCCACCACCGCCATCGGCGTCGGGGCCGGCCCGTGGCCAGCCGGAGCCGCATGGAGGACGGGCGCACCCAGGAAAGCAGGGGCTGCTTCCATGGACGCTGTGCCGGTCCGAGCCGCGGCGGTGTCGGCCGCAGAGGCTTCCACCGTCATGCGCCCACCATCGGACAGCTCCGCGAAGAACTCGCGCGCCGAGGCCGGGCGATGGTCGCGCTCCTTCGAGAGCCCGCGCAAGATGGCCCGGCGCATCGTCTCGGGGATGTTCTTGGCGGGCGCCGACACCTCAAACCCAATCGGCTGGGCGGTCATGTGCTGCGTGGCCCACTGCCAAGGCGTGTCGGCTTCGAACGGCAGTTTGCCGGTCAAGAGCTCGTAGGACATCACGGCGAGCGAGTAGATGTCGCTGCGCGCGTCGAGCGCCTTCCCCGTAAACTGCTCGGGGCTCATGTACGGAGGCGTGCCCAGCACCATGCCCTGCTGCGTCAGCTTGGCTTCCTTCTGGGCGTCCGCGGACTCCGTGCGCGCCGCGATCCCGAAATCCAAGACCTTCACAAAGTCGGTCTCCCCCGCGCGATTTGTCAGCACCACGTTGTCCGGCTTGAGATCGCGATGGATGATGCCCTGCAAGTGCGCTTCATCGAGCGCGCCGCACACCTGACGCATGATCTTCGTCACGCGATCCGGCGCGACAGGGCCGTCCTGCACCACGTCGGACAGCGAGCGGCCGTCCACGAACTCCATGGCGATGTACAGGGTGCCATCGCTTGTTGCGCCGAAGTCATAGAACTTGATCGTGTTGGGGTGTTCAAGCTGGGCCACGGTGCCGCACTCGCGATGAAACCGCGCTAGCACCGAAGGGTCCTTGGATAGGTGCGGGTGCAGGGTCTTGATCGCCACCTTGCGCACCGTGGAACCCATCTGCTGCTCGCCCACGTAGACGATGCCCATGCCGCCTTCGCCGAGCACGCCCGTTACCCGGTAACGCCCGCCGACCATCTGGCCGATCATCGGATCAGCCCCGGCCTGCGGCTCATGGGGCATCAGTGCGCCGCAGTTGGCGCAGAAGCGCGCTCCATCGATATTGGGATGATTGCAGGCGTCGCACTTCATGAGGCTGCCGAGATTTACATGACTGCCGGCCGGAAGCACCAAGATTGGACGCACGGGAAGGCGCGAAGTTCTCTTTCACCGCTCCCGCACCGCTCCCGCACCGCTCCCGGCGGCGCAGCTGGTTGGGAAAGCGACTCGTCTGGCGCTCGACCGGGCTCATCAAGTACTGGCGCGCCGCATCAACCCCTAGGGCGGCCTCGCCCGCCTGGCTAGCCTCGCGTCGAAAACGTGCGCAGCGGGGCGCCCGCTTCCAGG